>JASFQO010000487.1:0-3003 GCA_050115405.1 Bacillota bacterium | reverse complement strand
CCGATTTTTTCAAAATACTCGGTTAACGGGATTTGATATAATTGCAACTCCTCCCACAACGGATCATCATTGTCAAGGTCGGTCTGCAGGAGGCGTGCCGCCACTTTGGCAAATTTTTCGATTTTGGATGTCTGACTCATCGCGTGTAAATAATTTGAGGAACCTTAATCATTTTGCGGGATAAACGGTCAAAATGAATTTCCTCAAAAACCTTTCCGTTAATCAATGCTTTTTCCGGCCGATCCTTGGCAATGGTCAAATAACCGATAATCTCCGCCAGTCCTTTTTCAACCGGAAACTCCGTGGTTATTTCCTTTAAGGAAACCTGGCTTTGCTTTGCCAGCAACCGGGCAATACGCCGCTCCAATTTTCGGCGGTCAATATAATGTTGGCCGTAGATATCGGTTAACCCGGTCAAATCGGCAATCGTGGCGTCGCTTTGAGTAGGTTGCGTCGTAAATTCGGGAAGCTCCGGTTTTTCAAAGCTGATTTTCCGTTCCAAATAAAGATTGACACGTGGCGCCCTCTCCACGATCAGTCCGAAATCCGGAGTCAACGCTTGATTCGCAATTTTCAAAATTGCTTCTTTAATGGTCCCAATGGTTTCTTTGATTTGCCGACCCTCATAACGTTCATTTTCCAGGATCACCCGGCTTAGTTTCTCCGCCATCCGGTCGTTTGACTCGTAAACCCGTTGCGCATAACGATGCAGGTAAGTCTTCATTTTGCGCAGAAAGGCATCCTCATATGCAATATGACGCCCGTCTAACAAGGCAAAAAGTTGATCGGTCAGTTCCTTCCATTCATCCTGCCGGGATTTAATGATTAAAAATTCCCAAAACGCATAAAAACTTTTTCCCTGATCGCTCTCTTTCAATTCATCCAAAGCGTCAAACGCAAACGCTAAAATGCCGCCCTTGGTCTGAGAATGATCGGTATGCTGTTGATAGATCCGGCGGGTAATATTCTTGAAGTTCTCCTCGACTTCCCGGAAATCAGCCAAAAGCTCCTTGGCGGTTTGGGTGAGTTCATTCACTCTGGACCTAATCTGAAAATCGTCAAATACCTCCACTTGGCCGGTTACCTTAATCCGGCGGATTTCGGCTTCCAGATCCGCCTTTCTTTGTTCCAATTCCTGAAGACGTTGCTCTTTATCTACTGTGGAATATTCCACCAATTCCTTCAGCTTGCTAAAGATACTTTTGAACTTGGACTCCGTCCCGACAAATTCTTTCTTTTCCAAGGAGCAGATCCAGTCCAACGCTTTCTCCGAACTTGAGGTGAGTTCATAGACCACCGCGCCGTCCTCGTCATGGTAATTACGCAGATACTCAAAGTCGGTCCATTTTTGGACCAGCTTTCGGGCTTTATCCAGATAATCGTCGGAAGCCAGAATCTCATATTCGTCATCGGCGACAAACTCAATATAACGCAGATAATCGGCGAGTTTGTCCAGTAACCGATCCTCCGGGACACTGAACTTATTCTCCTGTTTAAAGGCAAGAAATAAAAACGAGGCAATCAGCGGGGCGTTTTTGGCCCGGACCATGCGGATCGCCGGCAAATATTCGATAATCTCCTTGAGCTGGTCGATATTCATTGGAAATACCATTGCGGCCTTTCTATGATCTAAATCAATAATTCAAAAGTACTATTTCCATTTTCAGCCGCGATCTCCTGCTTGGATTATATTTCCAAGGACACTTCCGCTAGTATATTATGTATCTCAACCCTGAGATCAAATTGAAACAAACATGGGTATCGGTGGTATGGGGCATCACACCACCTTTTTCTTTTTAAGTTCAAAAAAACATCTGGCGCAAGCCGCAACGTCGCTATCGGCGCTGTGGGCGTCTTTAAAAACCGTCTTAAATAATATGTAATATAGCTCTTCCAGTTTAGGGTACTTCTTGTCCGGTAAGTTACAAAAATCAATGCTGCTTTTCATGGTACATATTTTCGGCAAAGCAAAGAAGTTACTCTGAATATGCATCCGGAGAAGCTCGGCGCCGACTATTTTTTCATCGAATCTCATATTATGCGCCACCAAAGTTAAATTATCCCGATTAAGAACTTGGCAAAAGTCATTTAAAACATTAACTAACAATTCGCCCTCTTGATTTGCTTTGGCAGTAGTAATTCCATGGATACGGGACGCCTCTTTAGGAATAGTAAAACCCTCCGGCCTAATAATTTTAGAACGTTCTTGCAAGACTTCTCCCCGCTCACCGCGAAGGCTCCAGGCCAATTGGACCATTCGCGGCCAGTTATCCAGTTTATGTACCGAAGCGTTCCAACTCTTCGGCAAGCCGGTGGTTTCCGTATCGAAGAATAAATAATACATTGGTGCACTTCCTTTCAAAAGCAGATGCTGGTAAAGTACCGTAACGGACGGGAAGGGACGTCAAGTCATCCCCTATATGACTAACAGTCGATAACCATGGTATTGTATTCAAGGTCAGCCTTGCTTGATTTTCTATTAACATAGTCACTTTTTGAAATGTAATCCAACAACTTCCAAACTCATAATGTTCTTTGATGAAAAATCAAATTTTAATTATTGAGTACCCCACTTAGTTTATAATCCCAAAAATTTTTTCTCTATTATTTCAATAAAATTGCTTAATTTTGCTTGAATTTTTTTATACAATCCTATAATGCCTATAATAGAAAATATTCCACCACCCCCGATAAAAGTCAAGAAAATTTTATACTTATCAAAAAAAATTCTATCTTTTCTGCTCTTAACCAATAAAATTCCCACTAATAGTAAAAGACAAAATATAGCTACTGCAGTAATCAAATGGCTCGACCATATAGAGATGTCTTTTATCCGTTTCTTACACAAATCATATTTTTGTTTAACTATCAATAGTTCATCATATTCATATTGAAATTTTCTTTCGGAAATTTTATTAAAAACATCCAAAGTAATGATATTTATAAAATAATCATCACTGAAAGGTAATTTATCTGTCCAAAACTTTTTAATAAAATCAAACT
>JASFQO010000486.1:0-3004 GCA_050115405.1 Bacillota bacterium | reverse complement strand
CTTCGTTTTCATAGGTAAATTCAACGATGTTAGACCCATCCAACATCTTTACCATTTCCTTCAATTCCTTTATATTCATACGTTGGCCTCCTTTTAGGAATGGGGGGAAGATGATTACGATATTTATTCACCAAAGAGCATTTATTTCCTTCTTTTTTATTATTGCAACCGCATAAATATAACAATGACAACTTTATATCCACCGGCCGGCGTCAGCGCGCCGCAGGCGTGCTGACGATTCTAATCCGGTCAAGTTGATAAGCGGTGATTTCCGCCGCCAATTGCCCTATTAGTTTAACCTGTTCCGGGTGAATTTTATCAGCAATTATCACGGTGACCAAATTGGGACTCAACGTTACTAAATTATTTTCAAATCCATTTGCTTTTAAGAGACTCTCCAATTCGTTTTCTTTGGCTGCGGCAGCAGTTAACCGCCACAGTTCCCGTTCGGCCTGTTTGCGGACTTCAGGTCCGAGGTTTAAGCGGTCCAACAAATGCTTTAGTTGTTCCATCTCCCGGCTTCGTTCCCGATCCCGGGTCATTTCGATCTCTAACAACGGCTCTCCGACTTGATATTGTTTGGATCCCGATAAAACGGGAGGCGGCGGCGCCATTGGTCCTGCGGAAGGACGATTTAAAATTTCTATATAATGATAACCCAACCAAAATAACCCCCCGAAAATAACCGCCATTACAATTTGTTTGGTCCTGCGGTCTTGCGTCTGCCGACCCCAATCTACGTTCATCTGAATTCTTCCTTTCCCGCTATTACCATTACCCTGTGCGCCGGCAGGTCTAATACGGTCATCACCGTTTCGGTCAACAGTCTCTTCACGCCGCTGTCCCGCGCCCCGGTCGCCACTACCAGCACCCCTTGGATTTCCGGGGCTAATTCCGCTTTTAAAATCGGAGTATCCGAACCTTCCCGGTTTTTAGCAAAGACCAACTCATCACTGCTGCTTTCTTCAGTATTCAGTTCCTTGTTTTGTTGCGAAACCCGCTTAGAGACCCGGGTCTGCCGTTCCCAGAGATTACGGCGGGTGGTTTTCAAACTAATATCGACCTGAACTGACCCGACTCCGACGATCCGGCTTAAAATTCTGGTAATTTCCTGCTCCAATTGAATTTCGGCTGTCGGTTCCCGCGCCGCTTCCGGATCCGATCCCGTTTGATTACTAAGTGACTCCGGAGTCCGGGCGTCTTTGACCTCTTTACGTTCGCCTCCAATTAAAAATATTAATCCCAAAGCGATTATGCCCAATAAAAACCAGTTTGAAATTTGTTTATTTCCAAATTTTCCAAAAAATGATTTTAAATCCGCTTCCCAAAGCTTTGTCATTATCCTTCACCCCAAACTATTTGGCTTCCAACTCCTGACGCGCCTCCCGTTCATATTCCGCTTGCCATTTTTGCCGTAGTAACAAGCCTTCCCGGACCACCCGATCGGTAGCCGAAGTGGTGGACGCCTGATTAAAAATCTCGGCTAACGCCCCGCTTAAACGGTCGGGGAGTTGATAAAAATCACCCAAAGGTCGCAGCAAAAAGAGGATAATTGCCAACCCCAGGATTAACTTGGTCACCCTCTTCAAATGGTTACTCGGTAACAATAACTCCAAAAAGCCGGCCAGGACCACCATGGCAATCAATGTTTTCAACCAAATGACAATTTGCGTCACGCGCTACACCGCCCCATAATTGGCTATTCCCACTAAAATGGCAATCGCGATAAAAAACATCAGACCGACTACAGCCAAGACGCCAAATAAAGTCAAAAAGGTCCCGCCCACACTCTCCAAGGCGTCGGCCAGCCGGTTACTGCCTAACGGCTGCAACAATGCGCCGGTAATATTATAGACGATTCCCACCGCCAAAATTTTCACCAGCGGTAAAGCAACCACCAAAATTACTAAACCCAGGCCGAAAAGGCCCAGACCGCTTTTTAAAATCACCGAACACCCCACCGCCATCTCCAGGGTGTCTGCCAATTCACTCCCCATTACCGGCACGAAAGTTTTCGTAAAATATTTGCCGGTTCGCAAGGCGGTACTATCCGCCACCGCTCCGGCAAAACCGCGGATCGAAATCAATCCGATAAATCCGGCCATTACCAATCCCATTAACCCCAGCGCCGTCTGTTTAAACAATTGCGCCAACTTTTGCAGTTGAAATCCTTCATTCAAATAGTTAACCAAACCCAAGACTCCGGCACATAAAATCAACGGAAAAACCAACGTGTTTACAAATCCGGCCACTACGCCGACAGCCGAAATCAAAAGGGGATGGACAATTGTCGTGGTCGTCATTCCACCCGCCGCTGCGATCAGGCTAAACAGTAGCGGGATGATCGCATGCATAAAAGCGGTTAATTCACCCACGGCCGCCCGGGCAATCGCAAAGGTAACCCGAAAACTATTGATTACAATTCCGATTACCACCAAGAAACAAACTGTAAAGGCCACTTGCTGCACAGTGTCCGCTTCAAACGCATGTTGCATATTTTGTAAAATCGCAATTGCCAGCGCCAGCAATAGTAATTCACCTAATAATTTAAAATTAAATATAATTTCCCGGAGCAAATAGCGCAACATTTGCCGCCCGATTGCCGCCAAATCCCAATGCGGACCGTTGGCCCCCCAGGATTGTGGATCCAAGCGGGGTAAATACCGGGTAATATCATCATCCAGCGTCCCCAAAAACCGATCCAAATCCGACATATCCAAGGCGGCAGCCTGTTTTGCCAGATCAACGGTAGCCAAGCCGGGGGCGGCGCCAACAATCAATCCGACACACAACAAACTCATACTCAACAAAACCCGAATCTGCCTCACCCCCGCCACCTCACTAACTGGAAGCTGGAAGCTGGAAGCTAGAGGCTGGAGGCCAATGTCATCAAGCTCAGCTTACATTAATTACCAAAAATTGTGCCTAACTATCACATGTTATTTTATCTTTTTTTATTCCATTTCTTGTAAGCACAGTTTGATGACATTAAAATATCTTAAAA
>JASFQO010000485.1:0-3013 GCA_050115405.1 Bacillota bacterium | reverse complement strand
AGCGGATGAATGGAAGATTCAACAGTCGTCTTGAAACTGCCGTCGGCGGCGTCTTTCCCGCTCTCCGGCAACCAATAACGTTCCTCGGCAAAAGGATAGGTGGGTAAACTGATGCGGGAAGGCTTATTTCCGGGATGAATTCTTTGCCAATCAAAATTCAGTCCTTTAACCCAGAGTTCTAAAATTTTAGAATACTTCCCGCGTTCAATCCATCTTCCGATCGTTGCTTGAATTTCTTCATCCGCTTCCAAGATCGCCAAAGTCTCTTTGTTGGGTTTAACTTGTCCGTAATATACAGCTTCAATTCCGTCCCGCTCCGCTACAAACCCCGTCAATTTCTCCTCGAGTTCCTTAAGCGACTTCGCGATGATTCCCAAACGTTCTTCCATGGCTTCCCGCCCTATTTGAAGAGTGTACGCAATATCCGCAAGATCAAGATCGGAAAAATGCCTTTTCCCGATCGCTTCCAATAGTCCTTGGGCTTGTCTGTGAAGCCGCTCTTTATGCTTCGCCGATAACACGATGACTTGAGGCACGGCCGGCAAAGCCTTCGCGCGCCGCTCCGGAATGTACTCCTCCAGCACCACATGAGCATTCGCGCCCCCGGCTCCAAAAGACGAAACCGCCGCAATCCGCGGATATTCCTTCTTGGCGCCATTAAACTCGATCACCGGGCGTTTCCATTCCTCAAGTTCTTGTTGAACCACAAAAGGAGTTCTTTTAAAATCAATATTGGGGTTTAATTCCTTTGCATGAAGACTGGGCGCTAGCTGCCGATGTTGCATTTGAAGCACCACTTTGGTTACCGATGCGATTCCGGCGGCTGATTCCAGATGCCCAATATTTGATTTTACCGAACCAATCGCGCAGAAACCTGTGTCTTGGGTATCCATGTTGAAGGCCCGAGTAAGCCCGGTAATTTCGATCGGATCACCCAGATCGGTCCCCGTCCCGTGCGCTTCGACATAACTGACGGTCCGGGAGTTAACTCCCGCCCTGTCCAAAGCCGCCCGGACCACTTCTCCTTGGGCTACCGGATTCGGAACCGTATAGCCGTTTGTTTTCCCGCCGTGGTTAATACTGGTTGCCCGAATCACCGCATAAATATGGTCCTGATCTTCAACTGCTCCGGACAGGCGTTTTAATAAAATAGCGCCGACCCCTTCGCCGCTGATAAAGCCGTCCGCCCCTTTGCCGAAGCTTTTACAGCGTCCCTCCACCGACAGCATTTTTAATGAACAAAGATAAACGAAGCTGGAAGGGTGCAAATAGATGTTAACTCCACCCGCGATAGCAATTTCACATTCGCCGCGATATAGATGTTCACAAGCCTCATGAATAGCGGTTAAAGAGGAGGAACACATTGTGTCAAAAGGCATACTCGGTCCTTTTAAGTTCAATAAATAGGAAACCCTATTGGCGATCGAACTAAACGAAGTGTGGGGAAAATCCGTTTTTCCTTTCTTCCATAAATCAGGCCCGTATAGATTAAATCCCGCCTTGGTGACTCCTACAAAAACACCGACTCGGCCATTAAACCGGGTGGCCAGTTGTTCCTTGGTATATCCGGCGTCCTCTAATACTTCCCAACAAGATTCCACGAAAAATCGTTCTTGAGGATCCATATTGTACGCTTCGCGAGGCGATATATTAAAAAACAGGGGATCAAAATCCGCAAACCCCTCAATAAAGCCGCCATGTTTACAATAACTTTTACCTTGGGCTATGGCCTTAACAGGATCCGGCTCATAAAATCCATCCATCGGCCAACGTTCCAAGGGGATTTCAGTGATACAATCCTTGCCCGTCTTTAAATTATCCCAATAAGCCCCCAATGTTTTCGCTTGCGGATAACGCCCGCTAATACCAATAATGGCAATAGGTTCATGGAATTGGTGGTATTCCGGATGATCACTCTTTAAAAATATATGGGTCTTGCAGAATTGCTCTCTACTAAATATGGGTTTTGGAGATCCTGTTTCGGACTCGAACAGATTATCCTTGCCGGATACTCCTTCGTCCGGTTTGGGCGTATCTAATCCCAATAATGTCATCAAGGCCTCTTTTTGCGTCCGAATGAAATGTTCCGTTAATCCTTCAATGGTTTGATACTCAAAAAACAAGGTGCTGTTAATATCTTTAAATACTTTTCGTAACGCGTTATTAAGTTGCCCCACCAATATCGAGTCAATCCCGTATTCTTCCAAGGGGGCTGAGGCGTCGATTTGGGAATACGGGATTTTTAACACTTCTCCAACCAGCTTTTTAAAAAAAGCGATACTCTTCTCGCGAAGCAAGCCGCTTCCAATTTCCAACGTTTGTTTAACTTGGCGCGAGTGTTGAACCGTTTCGCTTGAGGTTTCCCGCTTGGTGGCTTTGGTTTTTAGCGTTGTCATTTTTGATTGGGTCCGGCGTTTCTGACGGACAACCCCGTCACTCTCGGCAACAATAATCTGTTGGCCGCATTCTTTCCTCTCCCGCAGCGGCGCAAAAACAGCCCGGAACCCTTCGCTTTCCAATACCGTTCGCCAAGTATCGCCGGATAATCCCGGACATCCCGGAATCCGCAACTCCGGATCTTCATACAACCACCATCCTTCCAAAAGTCCAAAGGTCAAGTGGTGAAATAATGAGTTTTTACAAATTTCATTTAATATAAGCAAACCATTCTTACGCAATGTGGCTTTAGCGTTACGTATGGTTTGCCGGATATTTTTAGTAGCATGCAACACATTGGTGGCGATGACTATATCATAAGCGCCCGCGGAAATATCTTGTCCCGCGACGGGTTTCTCCACATTAAAAATCCGATAAGACAAATACGGATTATCCCGGCCATACTCTCTTTCCGCATGGATCAAAAACGCTTTGGAAATATCGGTATAACAATATTCTGCAATCCGCTCCTTATACGCCTCAAGCGTTTGGAAAACCGTAACGCTGGTCCCGCCGGTGCCCGCGCCGATTTCCATAATCCGGATGCGCGCCGTCGGATCCTGCTTTATTCTTTCCT
>JASFQO010000484.1:0-3022 GCA_050115405.1 Bacillota bacterium | reverse complement strand
AAATCTCTACGCCGCAGTAGCCTCACGAATTAAGCTGATGGCGGGAATGGATATTACCGAACGGCGCATTCCCCAGGACGGCCGGATTAAAGTCAAGATCAACAACAGGGATATGGACTTGCGGGTGGCGGTAGCGCCGACGATCTTCGGGGAAGCGATTGTAATGCGGGTGCTCAATCGGGACAGTATTATGCTCGGTTTGGAACAATTGGGTTTTGGCGCTACCAATATGGAAATCTTCAGCCGTATGATTGCCAGACCACACGGGATGATTTTGGTTACCGGGCCGACCGGCAGCGGCAAGACCACTACTTTGTATGCGGCGTTGCAACGGTTAAATGAACCGACCCGCAAGATTATTACCGTGGAAGACCCGGTGGAGTACCAGTTAAAAGGGATTAACCAAATGCAGGTCAATGCGAAACTGAGTTTTAGTTTTGCCCAAGGGTTACGGACGATTGTCCGTCTGGATCCGGATGTGATTTTAGTGGGAGAGATTCGCGATAAAGAGACGGCGGAAGTGGCGATTCAGGCGGCGCTTACCGGGCACTTGGTCTTTGCGACATTGCATACCAATGATGCCGCCAGCGCCTTTACCAGGTTGATTGATATGGGAATTGAAGAATTTTTGGTAGCTTCAACCGTGCATGGCGTCCTGGCGCAGCGTTTGATTCGCCGGATCTGTCCCGAGTGCCGGCAACGCTACCAACCATCCCCGGCGGAAATGGATTTGGTCCACGAATATCATTTGCAGATGGATTTTGTCCACGGGGTCGGCTGCGAAGCCTGCAATAATATCGGTTATCGCAAACAACAGGGAATTTTTGAACTGTTGGCCACTAATGATGAGATTGAAAGACTGGTTATGGAACGGTCGAGTTCCGGAAAAATCCGGGAGGCGGCGATTCGCAACGGCATGACAACGCTGCGCGAAGACGGACTGCAAAAAGTCTGCGCCGGAGTTACCACATTGGCGGAGATTATCCGGGTGACTCGCGATTAACGGACGGTGGTAAAAGATGCAATTTGCTTATAAAGTTTCCGACGCCCGGGGCCGGATGGAAACCGGTCGGGCTGAGGCGGAATCACGGGAACAATTAATTGCCAGGTTTAAATCCCAGGGGAAATTTCCACTGGAGGTCAAGGCCGAAGGCAAAGGGAAAGGAGCGGCTGCCACCGTTAAGGCGCCGGGGGGAGGAATTAAGGCCCAGGAACGATTGATCTTTACCCAACAGTTGGGGGGGTTGCTGTCTTCCGGAATTTCCATTGAGCGGGCGTTAGAGATTATGAGCCGCCTGGCGAACAATGTGCGCATCACGGAGTTGGTAAGGCAGTTAAAACGCTCCCTGCAGGAGGGACACTCGTTCACGAACGCTTTGGAGATGTTCCCGAAGCATTTTCCGACGCTCTATATAAGTATGGTGCGGGCCGGGGAGGCCGGCGGCATCCTGGCCCAAGTGCTGAAAAAATTAGCCCAGTATCAAGAGGAAGAGATTGCGTTGCGACGGTTTGTGGTGAGCAGCCTCACTTATCCGGCGATGATCATGGTGGCCAGCAGTTTGGCGGTCGTTTACTTTGTCGGGGACGTGATCCCGAAATTTCAGGGGATTTTGGAGGGGATGGGGCAAGAGTTACCGCTGATTACCAAGCTGGTGATGGCGGTGGGGACCGCTTTTAAAGATTATTGGTGGGCATTGTTGCTCCTGATTGGCCTGATGTTTTTGTGGTTGATCCGACATGTGGCGACCACTGCCGGTCGGGTCCGCCTGGACCGTCTGAAGTTGCAACTGCCGCTTTTGGGGGACTTAATGCAAAAAGTGGCGGTTTCCAAAATGGCGATGGCTTTGAGTTTGTTGACCAACAGTGGAGTGCCGCTTTTGGCGGGCTTGAATATCACCAGTGAAATCGTTGGTAATGCCGTATTGGGTAAAGCTTTGCGGGAAGTGGAACGTGAAGTCCGGGGCGGAAATACTTTAGTGAGCAGCATGCATGCGCAAAAAGTGTTCCCGGTGATGGCCGTGGAAATGATTGGCGTCGGTGAAGAAAGCGGTAATATCAACGAAATGCTGGAGCAGGTGGCCAAGACGTACGATGGTGAAGTAAAAAACGCGCTGGGGATCTTTATGTCGCTTTTTGAACCGTTGCTAATTCTGGCTATGGTCGGCGTGATTGGGATTTTGGCAGTGGCGGTGCTGCTGCCGTTAGTAAACTTAAATTCGCAATTATAATATTTTAAGGAGGGCATTCAAGGATGCAAGAGCGAAAAGGTTGGCAATATCGGCAAAGTGAACGGGGTTTTACGCTTTTGGAAATTTTGGGCGTGTTGACGCTCCTGGCGGCGATTATCACTTTAGTGGCGCCCAACGTCATTAAACAGGTGCAAAAAGGACAGATCAAGACGGCGATTGCCCAGGTTGGTTCGATTAAATCGGTGATTAATGCCTATTACATGGATAACGGACAGTATCCCTCGACCGATCAAGGCTTGAAAGCTTTAATCGAAGCCCCGACCATCCCGCCGGTGCCGGAAAACTGGGGCGGTCCTTATATCGACGACGGAAAAATTCCCAAAGATCCCTGGGGTCGTGAATTACACTATAAACAACCCGGGGACCGCAATAAAAACGGTTATGATGTTTATACTTTGGGCAGCGATAATAAAGAAGGTGGCACCGGTGTTAACGCCGATATCGGCAACTGGTAGGAAACCGACGGGTTTTACCTTGCTGGAGGTATTGGGGATCATTGTCCTTTTGGGGTTAGCCTGTACCTTGGTCTATCCCAATTTCGCCAATGGCGCGGAAAAAACCCGGGTGCAATACATCGGCAAATTATTATGCGCCGACATTCAAAAGCTTCAGGAGACGGCGGTTTCCGAACGCGAACCGGCCGGTCTCAGCCTGGATGACAACGGTTATCATTATGATCTGGGCGAAATCCGGGTAAACCGAGTCTTTCCCGAGCATGGCTTTGTTTTTGAAAAGGGAGACGGGGAGATGCCGGATGCCACGGAAGATGAAGA
>JASFQO010000483.1:0-3025 GCA_050115405.1 Bacillota bacterium | reverse complement strand
TATGAAACCGCTTAT
Source organism: Bacillota bacterium (assembly GCA_050115405.1). Classification (GTDB taxonomy): domain Bacteria; phylum Bacillota; class UBA4882; order UBA8346; family UBA8346; genus DATCLA01. The sequence continues at coordinate 3,010 of JASFQO010000483.1, read as the reverse complement.
ACCGTGAGGATCATTACTCTCGAGGGAAAACGTTACATCAAAATCGGGGCCCTGAGCGGAAGAATTTTGGAAGATTATCCAATCAACGCGCAAGGCAAAATCGACCGGACCGGTACCTCGGGCTGGATAGCGAACTAACTAAGTTTAAAAAGCCGTTTTGCAACGGCTTTTTTTATGAGCCGTGATTCGTCGTCCGGGTCGGTTGTTTTTTGCCCGACCCGAAACCGGGCGGGTTCGCCGTATTTTTTATAATTGCTTAACAAGCGGGTATTTTTAGACAGGGTTTTGGAATGTCAAAGTAGCAAATTATAATTTTTTCTTTTTTATGCAATTGTGGTATAATAAAAAAGTCTTTTTTTAGCCTGTTTAACCAGCAAGCCAACCAACTAATTGCCGGATAACAAAGTAACTAGCAAACCGGCTAACTAAATCGGCTGCTTTAACCAATCAACCGGCTGCGGCTGTAAAAAAGAACATTTGAAAACAAAGGAGTATTAGCTTTTGAACTTACAAAAAATGCGCGAATTAAAATTAGGAGATTTAACCGTCAAACTGCCGATTATTCAAGGCGGTATGGGAGTAGGAATCTCATTGTCCGGCTTGGCGTCGGCCGTTGCCAATGAAGGGGGAGTCGGCGTGATCGCCACTGCCGCTATTGGCATGTTTGAGCCTGATTTTGCCGATAATTTTTTACAAGCCAACATTGACGCCTTGCGCAAGGAAATTCGCAAAGCTCGCTCCCTGACGAAAGGGATTATCGGCGTTAATGTGATGGTGGCTTTGTCCAATTTTGCCGATATGGTGAAGACAGCCATTGAAGAAAAAGTTGATGTAATTTTTTCCGGCGCCGGGTTACCCTTGAATTTGCCTCGATTTTTGGAAAAAAACAGCCAGACCAAATTAGTGCCGATTGTTTCATCGGCCCGGGCTGCCGGTTTGATTATCAAACGTTGGATGGACAAATATCAGTATTTGCCGGACGCAGTCGTGGTTGAAGGGCCGAAAGCCGGCGGCCATCTCGGTTTTAACGCCGAACAACTGGTCAATCCCGAATACGCTTTGGAAAAATTAATTCCCCAAGTCGTCCGGGAAGTCCAAACCTATGCCGCCAAATATCAAAAGGCCATTCCGGTAATTGCCGCCGGCGGGATCTATACGGGCGCCGATATTCATAAATTTTTGGAGTTGGGGGCGAGTGGCGTCCAAATGGCGACCCGATTTGTCACTACCGAGGAATGTGATGCGGCGCCGGAGTTTAAACAGACTTACCTTCATTCCGGCCAGGAAGATTTGGTAATTATTAAAAGTCCGGTCGGCCTGTTGGGGAGGGCTTTTAAGAACCAATTTCTGGCCGACGTGTTCGCCGGGAAACGCAAACCTTTTACCTGTCCGTTTCATTGCATCACCACTTGCGATTTTAAAAATAGCCCTTATTGTATCGCCCAGGCGTTAATTAACGCGCAACGCGGCAAATTGCAACACGGTTTCGCTTTCTCAGGGACTAATGGCTATTTGGCGCAACAGATTGTTTCCGTCAAAGAATTGATTAATTCTTTAGCCTTGGAATATGCCCAAGCCGTTAATCCGGTCTTTTCGTAATTTTTTTTCGCAACCGCCGATACCCAATCCCGGTTTGCTTGAATCGGAATTGGGTATCGGCATGACAAAGAGGGCGAAAGAAGTATTTTTTATCCACGCCTCAATTCAGCTTGCTAATGATTCTTTTGCTCTATCAGGCTTCAATCTCCTTATAAATCCCTTTCGCGACAAAGGTAAATGCGGCTCCGGTCGCTGTGGCGTACTCAGCCTGCGGCGGGATCATAAAATTCAGGTTGAACAACTGGCCCAGCCGGTCGAAGATCTCCGCCGCCTGCGGAACATTGGTCAGATTGCCGGTTAAAATAATATCCTCGGTCTGATCGGCCCGGCTGGCGAAAACCGCTACCATGCCAATGGTTTGAAATACTAAGTTAATGATGCCCAAAGCCACGTCGGCCTTGGTGGCCAAGTCGCTTAACTTGCCGAAGTTGGAAGCGGTTATCTCCTGGTCCAGGCCGGCCATTAAATCATGACTGATATCCCCGATCGTGAGGTCGATATTGGCTAGATTGCCATTACGGGCGGTCTCAATCAGGTCGTTAAAATGTCGGACATTGAGCATCCAATTGGATAACCCCAGCAGGGTACCGCCACCAACGCCGGTCCCGCCGAGATGGCGTACTTCACGGGAATCCGCCTTGACAAAAGCGGTTCCGGTTCCCATGCTGACAATAATCGCCTTGTTTAAGTGGCTTAAAAAGAGGCCACCCCTACCAATCGCCTGAAATTCGTCGACTTTTCCGGTGGGGATTCCAAAAAGCGGGCTGGAAATAAAGGAAGAACCGACGCCGGTCACCATAACTCTTTCGATGGTTGGCAATTTCAAATGATTGACATTTAGAAATTTGCCAAAAGCCCCGTAAACCGAGGCCAGCGGGTCGGTAGCTTTCACGAGCAACGGTCCGAAAACCGCCTCTTGATCAAATCCCACAATCTTGGTAGTGCTCCCGCCAATATCAATTCCAATTACCTTGCCCATCTCGGATAACCCCCTATTGCTTTTGCCGATTAACATTCGATAGATCACCAATGAGACTACGGTGATTCGTATTTATTTTAAAATACCATAATATTCACTAATCTGCAAATAAAGGGGGTGATTTTTCAATACTTGTAACAATTTAGCAACAAAAAAAGATTATTATGAATTTGAAGCTTTTTGTAAATAAGGATGACGATCACCAATGTGGCTTTTAAAAAAACTAAAACAGTTAATGGCTGACAAACCATTTCTACTTGCCTGCTTTGGGTTGATCATAATTTTATGTTTTTTTTATTATCGTACCAATGGCGAGATTATCACTCAACCAAGCTTCGAAGAACGAATCTTGGCGGAGATCAATAATTTCCGGGTTACCCAAGGATTGAAGGCGCTAATCCGTGATGAACGGATTACTGTAATTGCCAGGCA
>JASFQO010000482.1:0-3027 GCA_050115405.1 Bacillota bacterium | reverse complement strand
GCGGTTACTTGTTAACCCGGGCAACTACCAAATCACTTCATATCTTACTTAAGGCCGTTAACCAGGCCGGGGCCGGGGAATATCAGTTGATTACCGGAGTAAAACCCCGGGATGTAATCTGGACGGTAGCCTCCGCTTATAACCAAATGATTGGTACGATTCAAGCGCATCAAGACGTTTTACAAGACAAAAACGAAGAGTTGGTGGCGCAAGGGCAGGAGTTAAGCGCGCAAAACGAAGAGATCCTGGCTCAACAGGACGAATTGCAGGAAACAGTGGCTAATCTGACTAAGCATAAGGAACTGTTAAGCCGGTTGTATGAATTTAGTCAGTCATTGACTGAAACGATTGACTTGGACCAGTTAGTGGAGATCGCCTTTCATGGAATCGTGGCGGAGGCTAATGCCCAGGTTGGCGCGTTTTTACTCTATAACCCCACTACTAAAGCATTGGAAGTAAAAACGGCCGTAGGTCTGGTGGCTTTACCGCCTGGGACCGAACTGGACTTAAGCGGCAGTTTGGCGGGGCGGGCCGCCCGGGAACGCCGGCCGTTGATGGTCGGCTATCAGGAGGGGCAGTTGCATACCCAGGTTTTACAGGGTCAATTGACCATGGCAAGTGAAATTTATCTGCCGCTGGTGTCTCATGAAGAATTACTAGGCGTAATTGCCCTCGGCCGTACCGGTAAAAATACGTTTTCTCTGGAGCGCCAAACCTTATTATCTTCCATAGCGGCACAGATAACGGTCGCCTTACATAATGCTTTGGCCCATTTACAACTGCGGCAGTCTTTGCAACATGTTCAAGAGGTTGATCATTTGAAGTCGGAATTAATCAGTACCGTGAGTCATGAATTACGAACCCCTTTATCCAGTATTTTCGGATTTGCCGAACTATTATTGGAAAAGCCGCCTAATGCAGAGCAAGCGCACAAATATTTGACTGTGATCCATCGGGAAGCGCAGCGGCTGACCGAATTACTGAATAATTTTTTGGATCTGCAACGGATTGAAAACGGCCGTTTTGATTTCCATCTGAAATCGGTGGATCTAAGTACGCTGATCCGCGACAGTGTTGCCATTTATCAGGGTCAAAGTACGAAACATCAGTTTTTCGTAAAGGTGGAAGCGGATTTGCCGCCGGTTAAGACCGCTCCCGACCGGTTGGCCCAAGTATTGGGCAATTTACTTTCCAATGCGGTTAAATATTCGCCGGAGGGCGGGACGATTGAAATCACCGCAAGCCGCCGTTTCGAAAAAGAGGTGGAGATTGCGGTCGCAGATCAGGGACTGGGGATACCGCAGGAGGCAATCCCGAAATTGTTTCACCCCTTTTTCCGGGTTGATAACTCCGATCGCCGTCAAATCGGTGGTACCGGTCTGGGACTTGCTATTTGTCAACAGACGCTCCGCGCCTTGGGCGGCGTGATCCGGGTGCATTCCGAATATGGCAAGGGCAGTACCTTTATTTGTACCCTACCGTTGGAATAACAAAATAACGTTCATGCCTGCGTCGTAGGCACAAAACTGTGAGTGTAAATTACCTGATGGTATTTTTCACCCTATCAAGGAGGGCCAAGTAGTGGGGCAAGGTATTTTTGGGGAAAAGACCATGCGTAAGGCACAAAAAATTTTTTTGCAGGATGTCGGGCAACGGTTACCCCAGTGTCAAGACGCATTGACAGTATTGGCCGGGCGCGGGTTGGAACGGGAAGCCTGGAACACACTTTATAAATTTGCCCATACGGTAAAAGGGTCCGGAAAAATGGTTGAGTTGTGGAATATGGCCGAATCAGCCGCAGAAATGGGGACCGCATTGTTACTGGTCAAAGATTATGACGTGACGCTGACTGCCGGGGTGTTGCAGTATTTGCGGGAACGGCTGACGGAGATTGATGAAGAAATGACTGTGAATAGTCAGCCGTTCACGGAACTGCCGAGTATGGAACCGCCGGCCGTTAAAGGTCAAAAGATCCTGATTGTGGATGATGACCGGGCCATAACGGCTTTGGTACAGGAATATTTGGAGCAAAACGGCTACCGGGTAACCGTATGCTACGATACCTATGTGGCGGAAGAATTACTCCAAACGGAACAGCCGGATCTGATAGTACTGGACATTTTATTCCCTTGTGGCGATGGGATTGAGTTTTGCCGGCGGATTCGTTCCAATCCCCAATGGGGGATCGTCCCGGTCATTTTTTTATCGGTCAAAGGCGAACTTCAAGATAAGTTGGCCGGGTTTTCGACCGGAGCCGATGATTATCTGTGTAAACCGTTTAAGGTTGAAGAATTAGGAGCCCGGATTCAAGCGATCTTGAACCGGTTGGCCAGTAGTCGGGAGTTGGTGTTGCAAGACGAACTCACCAAAGTTTTTAACCGGCGGTATCTGCAAATGCGCCTTACTAAAGAAATTGCGGCCGCCAAGCGTCGGGACGTCAATTTCGCAGTCGCCATGCTGGATATAGATTACTTTAAAAAGGTGAATGACCGGTATGGGCATTTGGTCGGCGATGAAGTCCTCCAATGTTTTACGGATAAATTAATGTCAAATTTACGCGCGGCGGATATTATTTGTCGTTACGGCGGTGAAGAATTTGTGATCTTGATGCCGGATACTTCATTGGAGAATGCCTATAAAATTATCCTGCGGGTACAGGTGCTTATTGGCTTACAACCCCTGCAGTTATTCAAAAATCAGATGGAGATTGCGGTAACTTTTAGTGTCGGGATAGCGGGTTTTCCCCAGAATGGTTCCAGTGGGGAAGAATTGCTGGCTGCAGCCGATCACGCCTTATATGAAGCGAAAGTTGCCGGGCGGAACAGAGTGACGCTTTTTGGAGAAACCGCGTCAGACTTGGCGCCGGGGCGGTGACCGAAGAAGACGTGGGGACGGTTTGTTTGTCTGTTTTGAGTCGATTTTCCAAGATTACAACAAAACTTGGTTGAAGATGGAGTAGCGTCCTTTTCCACCTGCCGGGTTTCCTCAAGGCCTTTAATTGTCAAAGAGCTTGAATATCATACGCAT
>JASFQO010000481.1:0-3029 GCA_050115405.1 Bacillota bacterium | reverse complement strand
AGGCTTTGGACACCAAGCCCAGGTCTCTAAGCATTTCCGCTTCCGCCGCCACTCCCAAATTCACATGGACCGAAACTCCATCTGCACCAAGCTTAAGTGCTTCCTCCACCGAACCGACCAGGATTTTATGATTCGGGTCCGGGCTCTGGGTGGTAGACGCCGATAAGTGTAAAATGTATTTTCCCTTCCCCAAAAACGGATATTGCGAAACCGTTTTCAATAATCCTTTATGCATTACAATCGCGTCCGCTCTGCCGTTATTAATATTCTTGATTAGACCGAGGTAATCGCCGAGTCCGTCGATCGGCCCAACGGTCGCGCCATGATCAATAGGTACCATAAAGCAACGCTTGTTTGTGGGATTGAGGAGCCGTGCCAGCCTTAGTTCCTTCCCAGACATCTTAATTCTCCCCCTAATCTATTTTTCAATGATGGTTTCATTGATTTTGATCCCGACATGCCTTCCGCCGTCACAAACATAGGCCAACAGCTCTTCTCCGACTTTAATTGTGGAAGCATTGCGGACCTCTCCGTTTGCGCCAAAGATGCGAATATGCCAGTCATCTTGAATGATGGCATTGGTTGGTCCTCTTTCGGCCTCCACTTCAATTTTCAGCAAAGGCCGTTTCTCGATTTTCACCCGCCCTACCCTAACTTCTCTGGTATTGCCATCGGTATCCACACAGAGAACCGTGCTGCCGGCCTTAAGTTCCGTAAGATAAGCAGTCATTTCAGCGGTAGACCAGACATAGGAATGGACGGCGCCCGCATTAACCCGAAACGGCCTTAACTCCATATAAGGCAAAAAATGAGTTTCCGAACAGACCAATAATCCCCCGCAAGAGGTAGAACCGATAATCATTCCTTCATTTTCTTTTAAAATATCGGTTGTATCGATACAGGCCCGATAACCCATTCCCATATGTTGGACTGCGGTGACCTTAGCTTTGCTCAATTCAATTTTTCCCATAGTTTCTTGCTCCATTAACAAATCCATCGTCAAAATTTCATTGAGATCCTCATTCTGAAATAATACCCCATCACTCCCTACTTCCATCACCCCAAGCGCGATACCGGCGGCCTCGGTATTCGTAACCGCCTTTAACAAGCCGGTTGCTTTGCTTTGTAATCGGGCAATTAGTAATTCCAAAGGAATATTGGTTTCATCAAGCAACTCCACTACCAGAAAATCGTAATTCATCCCCAACCGCCAGGCCAGATCCATTCCGTCGTGATTGGAAATTTCGGTGAACCAAGCAGTTTTATAGCCCAGCTCCTTTGCCTTGTTAAGTAAATCGGTCCGGTTGGAAAAGATGGTGATCGGGCCGGAAACTGCTTCGAGTTCCTCCCCATTTGTCACTTCCACGATTAGCTTCATTCTACTTGGTGGCTTGACCCGTTCCAGCATATCCGCGCGTATCAATAAATACTCGTAATTTAAGTGATAAACTTTCAACAATACTCTATCTTCATCGGCAATTTCCCGGGCATCAAACCAAATTAAGCTTCGGCTCATCAGTGATCAACCTCTTTCGTTTTGAGTTCGAGATAAATTAAGTTCAATTTGTCGCCGCATCACTTGGAAACGGCCATTGTTGGCCGCAATAAAACCAATTAAAATAATACCAAGTTCGGAAATGGCGATAATGTAGATCCAGTCTCCTTTTTCCAGGAATTGTCCGTAAAGAGAGATTCCCAACGGCGTCACCAACATTAAAACTGCCTGTGTAATGCCTAAAACCCGCGCCCGGATTGCTTCCGGAATCTGAAGTTGAAAGTACGTCAAAAGCGGAATTAATTGTACTGTCCCCAAGGCGCCGGTGATAATTAATAAAATCGTAAAGATGGCCGTGCTAATCCATTTGGTAGGATCAGTAAAAACAATGATCCGCGGAAAAATCCACAACAGGATAAAAGCCGCTTCGAGCTGCATAAAAAAAAATATTTTTCCCAGCAAACCGGTAACTGATTTCCGCGTGGCGACATAAATTGCCCCCAAAATTTCACCGACGGCTAATCCGCCTAAGATAAACGAAAGTTGCAATTCGGAAACTTTGAGCACTTGATAATTAATATAAGGCAAGACCAGATTGATCAGTCCGGTAAAAACAAAGCTGATTAAGACGGCAATAGCGAGAAAAAATCGCAACAGGCGCTCGACGCGAAAATATTCCATCGCTAACTTGATATCCTGTAAATAGTTTTTGATACCGATTGTTTGCTGTCCACTCAAAGGTTGATCATCAAAGCTTAAGAATATTTCCGAAACACCGGACACTAAAAAAGAAACACCGTCCAGATATAGTACCATCTTAATTCCGAGTCCCTTATAAAGCAACGCTCCGCTTATTGGTCCAAGCACTCCGACCATTGTTGTAATAGTCCGGGCCAGGGAATTGGCTGCCCCGGTTTTCTCCGGACCGACAACCTCCGGAATAGTCGCAGTCAATGCCAGGGTATAAATAGACTGTAAAATAGCAATTACCGAACTGTAGACAAGTAAGACCGGAATATTGCCCGGGATGGCGCTAAACAAGGGGATAAAAGCCAAACTCAATAACCCGCTGAGCACATCCGTAACGATAATCAATGTTTTCTTATTGTGACGATCAATATAACTTCCGGCAAACAAACTCACTAAAATCCCCATAATGATACTGCAGTTTAAAAACCAGGCAAAAGTACGGGGTGAATGGCTAAGATCCAGGACATACAAACTTAATCCAAAGCGGCAAATGGACGAACCGAATTCCGAAATAACCCGACCGCTGGTTAAAATTAAAAAATTTTTCCGATAATTGATGGCCAAATGAGGTTCCTTCGGAATTGTCGCGGCATTGCCTCTGCTATCGTTCATTATTGACTCCCATCACTGCGATCACATTAATAATTTCAATAACCCAAAAGCACCAAGCATTGGGGGTATTTTTCAAATACTTTTGGTCGCAAACCCTTTGCGAATTTAACCTCTACGGTTTGGCGCGGCGGCGATGATCTCATTAATAATCCGGGCATTATGCTTTAAATAC
>JASFQO010000480.1:0-3030 GCA_050115405.1 Bacillota bacterium | reverse complement strand
AAACCAACACAATATAATCTATTATAACGTCAATTTCGCCAAAAAATTTCCGGATAATAGGAAAATCGCGCCCCTCACCAAAAATGGAACATCAATTGCACTCCATACATTTGGTCGTAGTTAACAAATTCGATATTAAAATTGGGGTTAATATAAAACCCGATTAACGCCTTATCAATATCGCCTTCCAAACCCAGGTTCAATTCCAGATAATCACCACGTTCGAAGCGATAATTGAAACAAATTGTCTTATAATATTTGTGCATTTCGTATTCGAAACCGCCGTAAAAATTGGTGGAAATCGGGACGCTGAAACCGATTTTATAAAGCCCGCCCGGATTAGTTTCCGAATACAATCTGGTATAAACTTCACAATCGTTAATCTTATAACCCAAATATGCTTGAATATTGGTAAAAGAATTTTCCCCAATGAAACAACGGGCCTCCAATTTGGTCTGATAATATGAAGAACCGATCGCAATATCAATCTTGGTTTTAACCCCGGCGGTCATCTTAATTTTTGGATATAAGCCGGCTTGGTAAATATGGGTAAATCCATTTAAATAATCGGTATAATATTGTTCGATTTGGGGTTGATAATGAATTAAAAATTCAACGGGCAGTCCTTTTAATAATTCAAATTGCTGCTGCTGCTTTTTTACTTTATATCGGGCCACCCAAATCGGCAGGCTGGTAGATGAATAATGAATCAGCAACTCCTCTACTGACGGGTTTAAAGGCATTAAGTCGACCTTAATGCGGGTAATTTCTCCGGCATCCAAGGTAAATGCCGGTGTAAAACCGGGAAATTCCCGTTCAACTAGATAATTGACTACCGACTTGAGAATATTGTCCGCCCAGCCAGTCGCCGCTATCGGCAAACCCGTAAAGATCCGGTTTAAATCCGCAGCCACTCTTTCCGTAGCCTTATTAGTGATAAACTCCCACTCCGAAGCGATCTTTTTGATATCCAAATCAATTTTACCAATAAATGGCGGCAACGGCGTTAAATATAACACTATTTTCGTATGCTCGGCAAACGCCAATTTTACGGCATTGATTTCAAAACCGGCCAGTACGCGGGAGAACACGTTAAATATCGTCTGTCTGACCGACTGTTGATTACTTTCCAACAACGAAACCGGTTGGGAGATTAACATTTTGTCTCCCACCCGATTGACGCTAAATTCGATCCTTTCTTGCAACCCCTGATATATATGGCCGGAAATGTTTAATTGTACTTCTACGGAATGCACCGTTTTCCCTGCTTCATTTTGGGCCAAAGTAACGTTTCCTTGAGTCGCAAGGATGACTAAAGTCAAAAAAATGAAGATCGATAGCTTTAGCAAGATATTTACCCTAAAAGAAATGGAAAATAGCCTCCCGGCTTTATAATGGTTTTTACTCATGCCATACTGGAAGCCGAAAGCTGGAGGCTGGAAGCTGGAAGTCAATGAGCTTATTAAACTGCCAAAAAGCAAAGGTTTTATCCAGCCTCCAGCTTCCAGTATCAAGCCTCCGGATTGCCTCTTGCCTTTTTTCACTCCAACCTCCATTTAAAAAATCTCGTTCAAACTGATCACAGTTCGCTCATCCGAGTCGCTATTCCAAGCCCGATCCAAACGCAACAGGCCTAAAAAAGGAATTTCATAACGTAATCCCACGCCATAATCATATTTCAAGCTGGATGAGCCGGAACTGGTGATTTGACCGGCGTCGTAGAACATCACAAATTCCAACGATTTATTGGCCGGCAGACGATACCGCAATTCGGTATTGGAAAGCAAATAACCGGAACCAATCAAACCCTTAGTACCGTCATTTTTATAACGGGAATCGTTCCAACCGCGCAACCGGTTCATCCCACCCAGATAAAGCCGGTCATAATCGGGATAAGTTCCGCTTAGCTGTGACGCTTGCAAGCGCGTCCCAAACACCAAATTGGGGGCAACCGTCCGGAACCAACGACCATCCAGGACGGCACTCTGGTAATTAAATTCGCCACCCAGGTAATCACCGTGTACCGTATAGCTTCCGGTAAGCTTATAACCGCCTTTTACAAAAAAACGCCCGTCATTTTGCAAACGATTCTTGACTATTTCCAAACCGAGAGAATTATCCCAGAACTCTCTATCATACTCCGAATCGGAATCTATGTCATATTTTGAGGAATTATCCCCGTTTGTATCATTACCGTCATGATCATCATCATAATCACTACGGTCAAAATAAATATCGGTGATCCGGTTCTTTTCAAAATTAACCTTGAACCGTCCGACGGTGTTCTTCCACAACCTCCGGCCAAATGCCAGTTGCAATCCCGTCCGGGTCAGATCAATATCATAGGGATCACTTGGGTTAAAAGCATAATCAGGAGTACCATCGCCATCGCTATCTATTTGATTGGTCGGCGTTAACTTCCATTTGCTCATCGTCGAAGTGGTCTCCGTGTCGGAGTTATAAACCGTCATCCGGAAAGAGGTCCCCTTATCATCGAGCCACGGATCATAGAAGTTGAAGGAGATGTCTTTTCCGTCCTCGGAAACATTCAGATCCAACGAAAGGCTTTGGCCCAGTCCCATTAAATTATCTTCGGAATAGGCCAGAAGTCCGCCGATTTCGGCCGAACTTTCCGAATATGAAGCCCCGATTTGGAACGAACCGGTCGACGCTTCCTTAAGTTCAATGACTAAATCCAGTGTGTTCGGAGCAGCTCCGGCTTCAGGCCGGAAATCAATGTCCTCGAATAATTTTAACCGCATTAAATCCCAATAGTCCTCTTTTATCTGGTTAAAATCAAAGATATCACCTTCTTTGACGGACAGCTCCCGGGTAACCACAAATTCTTTGGTCTTCTCCAGGCCGATAATTTTAATTTTACCAACCTTCAATTCCACCAATTTCAAATTAACCACACCATCTGCCGTTAGTCCACCTTTGATCTGATCATCCAGGACCAGTCCCTTTTGATCGCGGCAGTACTTTTTGATTTTATTCAAATCATTACGGAAGGTAACCGTATTAAAAACC
>JASFQO010000479.1:0-3040 GCA_050115405.1 Bacillota bacterium | reverse complement strand
AAAGTTGACCACACATGTTTGTTACAAACGGCGACGTGGGGAGATATTCAAAAGATTTGTGACGAAGGTATGAAATACCATACGGCATCGGTCTGCATTCCTCCCGCGTATGTCAAACGGGCTGTCGATTATGTTCAGGGTAAAGTTGCCGTCTGTACGGTAATTGGTTTTCCTAATGGATATTCCGCCTCTGTAGTTAAAGAATTTGAGGCTCGGGAGGCTATTGTCAGTGGCGCGGATGAAATTGATATGGTTATCAATATCGGTGATTTGAAGGATGGACACTACGCTGCAGTCGAAGCGGAAATTAAAGCAATAAAGAATGTTTGCCGCGGTAAGATATTGAAGGTTATCATTGAGACCTGTCTTCTTACGCGGGAGGAAAAAATTAAGATGTGTGAAATCGTTACCCGGGCGAAAGCGGATTTTATCAAGACTTCGACCGGATTTTCGACAGCGGGCGCTACATTTGATGATGTTAAATTATTTACGGCGCATTTGGGTCCTAATATAAAAATAAAAGCTGCCGGCGGCATAAGTTCCCTTGAGGATGCATTTAATTTTATCGGCCTTGGTTGTTCGAGACTGGGGACAAGCAGAATTGTGAAACTTATTCAAGTCGGGTCCGGTATAAATGCTAAAGAGTAATGATGCGCCGCGCCTGAATTATAAGAAAAGGAGACTGGTAGCGTGAAAAAAATGAAAGATATTTTGCGGACGATGTTGGTAGTTGTAATTATGGTTGCGGTGTTTACCGGCTGGGGAGATACTTCAATCTCTTCCGCCAAAAGTAAGCCAAAAACATTTATGGTAGGGATGGTGACTGATGTCGGTGGTATTAATGACCAATCCTTCAATCAATCGGCATGGACCGGGTTAAAAGAGTTTGCTAAAACTAAAAGAAGTAAAAGAATTAAGGTGAAATATCTTGAATCCACTCAAAGCGCCGACTATATGCCTAATTTAACTCAGTTTGCCAACAATCAATATAATCTGGTCTGGGGTATAGGATATCTTATGGAGAGCGCTATTAAGGCTTCCGCGACAGCCTATCCGAATACAAAGTTTGCGATAATCGATAGTTCGCTTGCCAATGCGCCTGCCAATTTGACGTGTGTCTTATTCAAAGCTCAAGAATCCTCTTTTTTGGTGGGATACATAGCGGCTCTTAAGACAAAGACCAATCAAGTCGGATTTGTGGGCGGCATGAAAGGTGTGGCTATTTCTCAATTTCAGTATGGATATCAGGCCGGTGTAGCCTATGGCGCAAAACAAACCGGTAAAAAGGTGAAGGTGGTTGTACAATATGCTAATTCATTTAGCGATGCGGCGCTTGGAAAGGCTATTGCCCGAAACATGTATACCAATGGATGTGATATTGTATTTTCCGCAGCCGGTAATGTTGGTCAAGGTGTTATCACGGAAGCCAAGGAAAAGAAGAAGTATTGCATAGGGGTTGATATGGATCAGTCCTATCTCGCGCCCAATAACATGTTAACATCAGCGATGAAACTTGTGGGTAAAGCTATGCGCAATATTTCAGCTCAGGTAATGCGTGGCGAGAAGGTTGGAGGCCAAACGGTTGTACTTGGGTTAAGGGAAAAAGGCGTTGGTATCCCATATACGGCTCAGGCAAAAAAAATGTGTGGAGAAGCTGTGCTTAATAAGACAAAGGCTGTTCAAAAACTGATAATGAAAGGGAAAATCGCGCCTCCTCAGAATAACTCGCAATATGAAACATACTTAAAAAGACTCAAATAAACCAAAAATAGTTTTTAGTTTTATTTTTGGCGCGGCAGGTCGGTAAGTGTTGTACTGCCGCGCTTGGTAAATTGATTTAAATCGGCGCTATATCTGTTGAACTATTTAGATGTTTTTATTTCCGCAGTATTAGGAGAAATAATATGGGTCTTCAAAAACCGTATGCAATTGAAATGCAATCGATCTATAAATATTTCGACGGGAATTTTTGCGCCCTTAAAGGAGTAAACCTAAAGGTAAAAAAGGGAACTATCCATTCGCTGTTAGGTGAAAACGGCGCGGGAAAAACAACGCTCATGAATATCCTTTATGGGTTGTACAAGCCGGACAGCGGGAAAATATTGATCAACGGTGAACAAGTCGATATGAAGACTCCCAACGTCGCTATTGCTCACAAAATCGGCATGGTGCATCAGCATTTTAAGCTTATTGAAAAATTTACAGTTGCCCAAAATATTATCCTGGGGAGAGAAATTGTCAAGTTCTGCGGCGTTCTTGATACTGCCAAGACACGCCAAGCAGTAATGGAAAGCTCCCGAAAATATGGATTTGCGGTCGACCCGGATGCCAAGATTGAGGATATATCAGTCGGAATGCAGCAAAGGGTGGAGATACTCAAAGCGCTGTTCCGAGAAGCCGAAATTTTGATCCTGGATGAGCCTACCGCTGTCCTTACTCCCCAAGAGACGGACGAACTGATTGATATAATGCGCAATCTCATTGAAGACGGAAAAACGATTATTATTATTACTCATAAGCTGAAGGAGATTAAAAAGTCATCTGATGAATGTACGATAATTCGCAGTGGAAAATATGTTGGTACGGTTCAAGTTGAGGAAACCTCGGAACAACAACTCGCGGAGATGATGGTTGGACGTGATGTGAAACTCAAGGTTGATAAAGAAAGGGCGAAGCCCGGTGAGGTTGTGTTCAAGATCAAGAACCTTACCGTCGCCGATAGTCGTAAATTGGAAAAAGTGAAGGACTTTTCACTGTCGGTCCGAAGAGGTGAGATCGTTGGTATAGCCGGAATCGATGGAAACGGGCAAAAAGAACTGGTAGAAGCAATTGCCGGTCTTACTAAGGTTAAGTGCGGGACTATTTCAATCAATGGTCAAGAAATTCAAAATACTAATCCTCGCAACGTAACTCAACATGGCGTTTCTATCATCCATGAGGACAGGCGGAAACGCGGGCTTGTTTTGGATTTTTCCATAAAATACAATTTAATTATCGAAAACTATAACAAGACGCCATTTTCAAAGTTTGGCGTCCTCAG
>JASFQO010000478.1:0-3047 GCA_050115405.1 Bacillota bacterium | reverse complement strand
ACTTGCTTGACCTTCCTGAACATTTGCTCCGATAGAAGTTCCGGAACGCAACAATTGATTACATAAAGTCCTCAAAACTCCGGGTTTCATATCAAGTAATCCACACAATTCAATAATTCGCCCGGCAAATTCAAACGTGCGTTCCGGTAAATCATTCTTCATACCTAAACTCCAATTCATCCCATTATTTTACACAAATTTTAATTTCATCATAAACTTCATTTCTCCTATTATTTTTTCCCTTTTCTCTTTTCACTTTACCCTTTTCTACGGTGGTCCCAAAGTCAATCCCGATACTTGATGAGTTGTAATCCAACCGCATCATGGCGGTTGTCGTCGGGGCGAAGTTGACTGCGGTAGCGCCCAAGTGGTCGCCGATTTTAATGCCGTAATTACCGGCAGTGGCGTTGGGCTCGATAAACTCTCCGGGCGTAATCGACCGGATTAACTGATTGTTGGCGTCATAGTCGTAAGTCTTGGTTTTGGTCCCTTCAGTAATCGCTGTGATGTTGTTACTCTTATCATATGTATATTGCTGCTGGAGAAGATTGGCGCCATTTATCGAAACTTGATAGTCTTCCAAACGGTTGAGGTTATCATAATTGTAACTGGCGGTGACGCCGTTGACGAAGGTCAAGATTTTCAAAGCACCATTGGCGTCATAAGTCATTCCTTGAGTAGCGGTAAACCCTTCCACCTCGTTTAATTGATTTAATTCATTGTAATTATATTTCAGCCATTTCGTGGCCTCCGGGTATTTGATCCCGGTCAGGAGTCCTGCCTGGTCATACTGGTAAGCAGTTTGATAGGTCGCCCCGTCGAAACTCCGCTTAATAGTGTTAATCCGGTTCAATGGGTCAGCTTGATAACTGCCATCCTGGTAGTTATATAAAACGGTATTTCCGGAGTCCGTCGTCTTCATCCGATTGCCTGCCGCATCGTAGCTGTATTCCACATAATAACTGCTACCGTCGCTCCCGGTCAGGTTGAGCCGTTTGAGCCGGTTATCGGGATAATACTGATAAACCCAAGTAGTCCCCCGACGGTCAATCATCTGCTTGCGGTTACCGGCTGCGTCATAATTGGACTGCGATAAGGAATCGAGCTGTTCAACCAAACGGTTGAGTCCATCGTAATGATTTTGTAATACCAGGTTATTTGGGGTAATCACCTTGACTTTATTCCCATTGGGGTCATAAGAGCTTTGGGTTTTTTGGCCCAACGGGTCGGTGGTTTGGGTAACCCAGCCCAACGAATTATAGGCGTATTTGGTGGTATTGCCCCGGCCGTCGGTTACTGTTAACTTATTGCCGACTTCATCGTAAGTATAAGTTTCACTAATGGAGTTCGTTCCCTCCGCAGTAACTTTAACAACGCGCCCTAAGCTGTCATAGACTTTTTTGGTGACATTGCCTAACGCATCATAGATCTCAATCTGATTTCCCTTGGCGTCATAAACATACTTGGTCTTTAACTTCCCATTCAGACTGACCGTCTCCACCCAATTACGGTCCGTGTAAGTGTAACTGATAACTACACCGTTGAGGTCCTTTTCAGTCAGTTTATTACCAACCTCATCATAAGTAACCTCGGTAGCCGGATTATCACTTAAATCACCAGGAGTGTTATCCGGTAAAATGGTCTTCACCAACCGGTTTAAGTCATCATACTCGTACCAAGTTGTGAATGTGCCGGTGGCGCCATTACCACGTGGGTCGGTGACTGCGGTCTTATTACCCAAGGCATCGTATTGACAACGAGTGATGTTACCTACTTGATCTTCTTCGGTGAGCAGCCAGCCTCGGGCGGAGTAAGTATACTTACTCCGCCATTGGCATCCACTTTCTTCGCCTTATTACCGGCAGCATCGTAATAAACCTTGGTAGTCAATGTAACAGTTTGACCAGTGAAAATATCCTCGGCCCGGCTGGTAGTGCTGATTACCCGGCCCAATTAGTCATAAGTATAATTGGTCTGTTGTTTAGTCCCTTTCGCATTCTCATTAGCGCTGACCGTTCCAGTTTTAAAACCTGCCGTGTTATACTCATAGCTGGCAAATGGCCGATATTCAGTAATCGTAGTCGCCCCAGGCATAACCACCGGGACGGTCGGCATTTTTACGGTAAGCAAATTCC
This sequence comes from Bacillota bacterium, assembly GCA_050115405.1. Lineage (GTDB taxonomy): Bacteria > Bacillota > UBA4882 > UBA8346 > UBA8346 > DATCLA01. The sequence continues at coordinate 912 of JASFQO010000478.1, read as the reverse complement.
CCAGCGCATCATATTCCTGGTCAGTCTGCTTTAATTGCGGATCGACTTGCCGGAGTCGGTTACCGAATGAGTCGTAGGTAAATTGCCATTTATAGATATCGGTAAAACTATCATAGGTACAGTATTGTTTCAACAAAATGAAGTGATCTAAATTATCGATAAAGGCTCATTACTCCCCAAGAATTAAAACAAAATCCCTCTTTTGGAAATCTGTTTTCACACTGTTTTAAAATGGTATTAACTTTTTGAGGAATTTTAAATTCGCAAACAGTTATTTTTTCCTCAAATTTTGTAGGTCTTTTTTCTGGAAATATATCGCCGTTGGGATCGCGCTCGGTCAGTTTATTGCCAATGGCGTCATAGGTCGTTTCGGTATAGGGATTATCGCTTTTGTCTCCGGGAGTGTTATCCGGTAAAATGGTCTTGGTCAACCGGTTTAGATCGTCATAAACATACCAGGTGGTAAAACTGCCGTCCGTCCCATCGCCGCGCGGGTCGGTGACTGCGGTCTTATTGCCCAGCACCCGGCCCGCGTCGTCAAACGCATATTTCGTCCCGTCATTCAACGTTAGGGTGGATGTCCCCTCCATGATGAAATGGGCCCCGGCATGGTATTCAAATCTTTGGTTGGAATCAAGTTCGATCTTGATGGTCTGCCCTCCGGGCAGGCGGATAAATTTTCCCTTGTCGGTCTGTTCGATCCAGGGGATGTTCAGCGACCACCCGTAGCCGAAGGTATCCACCGGGGTTTTCCGGTAACTCTTAGGATTGGCTTCGATCATCTTTTCCTGCTCGGCTGCAGCGGAATCATAAATCCGCTGAATGACCGTGTTCGAGCCGCTTCTTCCCGGCAATAGTCACCGTCAATGGGGTGGCGGCGACGATAGCCGCCAATACCTACAGCGCCACCGT
>JASFQO010000477.1:0-3057 GCA_050115405.1 Bacillota bacterium | reverse complement strand
CCGCAAAATAGTTCTTAATAATATCAGCACCCTAACTCTTTGCCGATTTTAATGGCGGTAGGGGTCTTTGCCAGACCGGCCTGGGAAGTCTCCTTCAACGCGCCGGGCATTAAAAGACCGATGCGATACATTGACTCCACCACTTCATCCGCAGGAATCACACTCTTAATCCCGACCAAAGCCATCTGCGCCGCCAATAAAGCATGGACCGTCGCAAAGGCGTTTCGTTTCACACACGGGACTTCCACCAGACCGGCTACGGGGTCGCAGACCAGACCCAACATATTTTTTAATGCCAAAGCCGCCGCCTGGCCCGACTGTTCCGGCGTCCCGCCCCTCATTTCCACCACCGCCGCGGCGGCCATGGCCGCCGCCGATCCGCATTCGGCCTGGCAACCACCCACGGCGCCGGAAACCGTCGCCGCCCCGGCAATAATCGCCCCGAAGCCGGCCGCCGTAAATAAGGCTCGGACCAGGCCAGCCTCCTCGCAGCCAAACAGGTCGGCGACAGCCAACAGCGCTCCCGGTACAATGCCACAGGAACCCGCCGTCGGACAGGCTACAATCTTGCCCATGCCGCTATTGACTTCACTAACAGCCAAAGCATAGGAAGCCGCCCGTCGCGGCAATTCCCCGATGAACCCCGTCGCCTCAAACAGACGTTGGGCATCACCGCCGATTAAACCGCTCAACGAGTGGACCTTTCCGGTTAATCCGGCCCGGACTGCTTCCCGCATTACCCGCAATCGCGACCGCATTTCTTCCCGGATCTGCTCTCCGGGCCAATCACTCCGCTCCTTTTCCCAAGCAATGACAATTTTCGATAAAGGTTGACCCGTTGTTACGGCCTGCTGCACCAACTCGGCAATCGACTGATAATTCATCCATATACCTCCATTACAACGCCGCGACTAACATGGCGGATTCCACCGCCGGTAACGCGCGAATCGCCATTAATGTGTCCTCCGGCGTCTTTTGGTCCGACTCGATGATCATCAAAGCCTGGTCGCCAAGTCCCCGGCGCACTACCCTCATAAAAGCAATATTGACATTTACCGCGGCTAATATTCGCGTAACCTCGGCAATCATTCCCGGTTGATCTTGGTAGGCCGCAATTAAGGTATGATATTCCCCGGTCAGTTCCACCGGATAATCATTAATCCGGCAAATCTTGATTTGGCCGCCTCCAACGGAAACACCCCAAACGCCAACTTGCCTGCCGGATTCACCCGTTAATCCGATCAAGGCAGTATTAGGATGAAGATTGCCAGCAGGCAATTTATACGCGCCGTTTGTGTCCGTAGCGCAGACTGAGACGTTGGAATGAGCTTCACTTTGCGTAACCGGGTGAATGTCAATTTGTATTTGGGCTTGGGCAGCCAAGTCAAAGGCTTCTTTGATTTGCGGGTCGGAGGCGGACAAGCCCAACACCCCCGCAACCAAGGCGCGGTCCGTACCATGCCCGCGATACGTTTTGGCGAACGATCCATACAGAGTGATCACCGCCGCCACCGGACGCTCTCCCAAAATGCCGCGGGCCATCTTTCCTAAACGCACCGCCCCGGCAGTATGGGAACTGGAGGGCCCAATCATTACCGGGCCGACAATATCAAACACACTCATGTTCAATCCTTTCTTAAGTACTATGAGATTATAATTTCACTTGATGAGTCTCAAGCTTGCCAGCGGGTCACCGGTTTACGCGCCGCCGTGGCTTCGTCAAGCCGGCCGACCACCGTATTGTGGGGCGCCTTGTGAAGCCGGTCCGGCGCGGCTGCCGCTTCCGCGGCGATCGCCAGCATCGTGGCGATAAAGCCGTCCAACGTCTCCTTGCTTTCCGTCTCGGTGGGTTCGATCATCATGGCTTCAGCCACGATCAGCGGAAAATAAATCGTCGGCGGGTGATACCCGTAATCCAAAAGCCGTTTGGCAATATCCAGCGCCCTGATCCCGGACGATTTCTGATTTTTTGCGGTCAATACCGCTTCGTGCATGCAAAACCGGTCGAAAGGCGCGTGATAAACCGCTTTCAAGCGGCTCAGACAATAATTGGCGTTTAACACCGCATCCTCGCTAACCTGACGTAAACCGTCCGGACCCATGGCGCGGATATAGGCATAGGCGCGGACAATCACGCCAAAATTACCATAAAACGAATGCATCCGGCCGATTGATAACGGCCGGTCTTCCGCCAGCCCATACCGCTCCCCGTCAAAAGTCAGCACCGGCGTCGGCAAAAACGGGATTAACTCATTTTTCACGCCGATTGGTCCGGAACCGGGGCCGCCGCCGCCGTGGGGCGTCGCAAATGTCTTATGCAGGTTAAAATGCGCGACATCAAAACCCATGTCGCCCGGGCGGACAATCCCCAAAACCGCGTTGGCGTTCGCCCCGTCGTAATATAACAATCCGCCGGCGGAATGGATGATCTGGGCAATTGCTTCAATGTTGGTCTCAAACAAACCCAAAGTGTTCGGGTTGGTCAGCATCAACGCCGCGGTGTCCGGCCCGACTGCCGCCCGAAGCTCTTCCAAGTCAACGAAACCGTCCGCAGTGGAATGAATCTCGACCGCGTCCAAGCCGCAGACCGTGGCTGAGGCCGGATTGGTGCCATGGGCCGAATCCGGGACGATGACCTTGGTCCGCTTTTCACCGTGAAAATCGTGATACGCCTTAATCAGTTTCAAGCCGGTCAACTCGCCGTGCGCCCCGGCCGCCGGCTGCAGGGTCACCGCATCCATTCCCGCGATTTCGGCCAAGTACCGTTCCATTTGATAAAGTATTTTCAAAGCTCCTTGGGTCATTTCCGTAGGCTGTAACGGATGTAGCGCGGCGAATCCGGGATAACGGGCAATCTCTTCATTTACTTTCGGATTGTATTTCATCGTGCAGGAACCCAACGGATAAAATCCGGAATCCACCCCGAAATTCCGGGTTGCCAAAGCGGTATAATGCCGGATCAAATCCGGTTGGCTTACTTCCGGTAATTGCGCCGGTTCACCGCGTAAAAAGCGAACCGGGATCAATTTCTCCGGATCCTGAAACGGGACATCGCAC
>JASFQO010000476.1:0-3065 GCA_050115405.1 Bacillota bacterium | reverse complement strand
CGGCGGTGAATCATGGCGGACAAGCGAGCGGATTTACCGTACCCAACCCCGCAAGGCAGACGGATTTATTAGTTGAAGCCTACGGAACAGCCGGGGTTAAACCTGAAACGATAGGATATATTGAGACTCATGGAACAGGGACGCCATTAGGCGATCCCATTGAGGTCCGCGGCATCAAGGATGCGTTTTCCCAGCTGGCTGAGTTGAAGGAAGCAAATTCGGAAGCTTATTGCGGTTTGGGATCGGTTAAAACCAATATTGGCCATTTGGAAGCGGCGGCCGGAATTGCCGGTTTATTAAAAGTCATTTTGTGTTTCAAGCATCAAACCCTCCCTGCTTCTTTAAATTTTCACGAAATAAATCCCAGTATTTATCTCGACAAAACTCCGTTTTATATCGTAACCAAAAACCGGCATTGGGATTTGCCTGCGGGACAATCTTTACGAAGAGCCGGAGTGAGCAGTTTTGGCTCGGGCGGCACCAATGCCCATGTAGTGCTCGAAGAATCGCCGGTGACTTATGAATCGTCCCCAAAGGTATTTCCATACTATTTAATATGTTTATCGGCTAAAAACAAAACGGCTTTGCAACAAAGGGAAAAAGACCTCCTGGGTTGGCTGGACGAGGAAGGGCGGGCGGAATCGCTTGCCGATATTAGCGCCACCTTGCTTGGGGGCAGAGACCATTTTAAATTGAGAGCTTCGTTTGTGGCCTCAAGTATTCAAGAACTGAAGAAAAAACTCCAGGAAGTTCTGAAAAAGGGGCAAGCGCCGGGATACCTTGAAGGTACGGCGGGTCAGGAAGGCCCGGAGTCTGCTTGTAGGGAGTTGGCTCGGAAGACTCTGGCTGAGATCGAGGCGAACGGCCAGTTTGACGCGAAGGATTATCTACGCCAACTGACGGTTTTGGCGGAACTATATGTTAAAGGCTATGACTGGGACGATAGAGCGGTACCCGGCGGCAGTACGGCGGCTCGTATCAGTCTGCCGGCCTATCCGTTTGCCAAAGAACGTTACTGGATCCCGGAGCCCGATCGGCAATCTGATGTTACCGATACTGCCTTAAACTTACCGGTATCTCGTATTCATCCATTATTACACCCAAATACCGCGGATTTCTGTGAGCGGCAGTCCAGCTCGATTTTAACCGGGAATGTTTTGTTGGTTCCCACCTGGGATCCTGTTTTATTGCAACCAAAGCAAAATGGTCCTGCTCCAACGACGCGGGTGATCATTGTCGGAGGGACCAAAGCCAATTGGGAAGCCATACAACAAATTTACCCCCGGGCACAGGCGTTGGAGTTTGATGCCCAAGCTACTATAGAAGCAATTGAAAAAAAGCTGGATCAAGGCGGTCCCGTTGAGCATATTATCTGGCTTGTTGCGAACCCTTCGTTGGATTCTTTGGCGGACGAGGCATTGATTGAAGAACAAAATCAAGGCGTCCTGCTTGGTTTGCGGATGATCAAAGCCTTGCTTAATTTGGGCTATGGAACGAGAGATTTAGGCTGGACGGTTATCACCATTCAGACCCAATCGCTTCATGGACATGAAGCGGCCAATCCTACCCATGTGAGTCTTTACGGTTTGCTGAATTCAATGGCCCGGGAATATCCGAATTGGAAGAGCCGAATTTTAGATCTTGAAGCCAATTGTGATTGGCCGATTGCGGATATTTTCGGCATGCCAGCGGATTTACAGGGGGATGCTTTCATTTATCGTGGCCGAAAATGGTATCGGCAAAGCCTGATTCCCGCCCGCTATCCGGCGACGGGCCACACTTTATACAAGTCAAGTGGAGTGTATGTGGTGATTGGCGGGGCCGGCGGCATTGGTCGGCTGTGGAGCGAATATGTGATTCGTACTTATCAGGCTCAGGTTATCTGGATTGGCAGGCGGCCGAAAGATGATGTCATTCAGGCCAAAATGGATCGCTTGGCGGCCTTGGGACCCATCCCTTATTATATTGCCGCCGACGCGACTGATTTAAAGGCTTTGCGGCGGGCGTATGACGAGATAAAACGGCGGTATGCAAAGATAAATGGAGTGATTCATTCGGCGGTCGGAATGTTGGACCAAAGTCTGGCAAATATGAAAGAAGAGCATTTTAAAGCGGGACTTTCGGCCAAGATTGATATCGGCGTGCGGATAGTGCAAGTTTTTCAAGCGGAGCCCCTGGACTTTATCATGTTCTTCTCTTCAATTGTGACATTTTTAAAGGAATATGGGAAGAGCAGCTACGTTGCGGGATGTAGTTTTAGCGATGCGTATGCGCGGCAACTGGCCCGTGAAATGCCCTGGGCAGTGAAGACAATTAATTGGGGATATTGGGGCGGAGTGGGTATTGCATCGCTTGTCCCTGCCGCATTTAAAAACCGTTTAGCTCAAAGCGGCATCGGAAGTATTGAGCCTGAAGAGGCGCTGCAAATCATGGAGACGGTGTTAGCCGGTTCCCTGAATCAAATTGCCGTACTTAAAACTACGGAACCCTTGGCATTGGAAAACCTCAACATCGATGAAGAAATTAGTGATTATCCAAAGGGTATTTCGGTAAATATGGAATACATTCGGAAATTTTTAAACGAAAAATCCTCCGTACTCAAACTTGAGCAGCCGGAATTACGACAGCCAATCCGGGAAATGGAAGCGTTGCTCGCTAAGTTGCTTTGGACCCAATTACAATCATTAGGATTGTTTTGGAAAGAAAATATGGCTATTGGCGATTTTAAAGCTAAAATTGGGATGTGTGATCGCTATTCAAGATGGTTGGACGAGAGTATCGCGGTTTTGACCCAAAATAATTACCTCAAGTATCATGACGCGTCTGATACTGTATCGAATCATGCTTTATTGGATGTAAACGCGGTCTGGCAAGAATGGGATTCTCAAAAAGCTTTGTGGGTCGAAGATCCCGACCTGAAAGCCAAGGTAATTTTAATTGAGGCTATGCTAAAGGCTTTGCCGGAAATTTTGTCCGGAAAACTACTTGCTACGGATGTGATGTTTCCCAATTCCTCGCTGGAATTGGTAGAGGGAGTTTATACCGACAATATTGTGGCGGATTAT
>JASFQO010000475.1:0-3069 GCA_050115405.1 Bacillota bacterium | reverse complement strand
AAACCTTCATTAAAACAGCAATTACTGAAGGCGCAGGAACTTTTTTTTAACGAGGCTTTGCTCCTCAAAACCCTGCGGCATTGTAACATCAACAAATATCTCGACCATTTCACCGCTAATCATACCGGTTATCTGGTGACTGCCTTTTATAAAGGTCCGACCCTCGACCAATATATCAAATCAGAAAAACAGATTTCCAAGCGGGATATTTTAATCAACATCTTCATTCCGATTCTGAACGTTGTGGCCGAACTCCATAAAATTGGGATCATTCATCGGGATCTCAAGCCTAATAATATTATTATCACCAAACGGAACGTACCGGTATTGATTGACTTCGGTTCAGCAATTTACTTTCAAAAATCAGACAAAAAAAGAATTTTTGTGACTCCTGGCTTCTCCCCGTTGGAATTTTATGCGGAAAATTCCCGGCAAGGACCTTTTTCGGATATTTACAGTCTGGCGGCGATGTTGTATTATTATATTTGCGGTAAAGTACCGGTTGAAGTAATCCAACGGGTATTCGAGGATAATTTGGAAGATCTCCGGCAATATCACGAAGCAATCTCACCATGGTTGGCGCGTGTAATCATGAAATGTCTGGCGGTTGATTCCCAAAAAAGATATAAGTCGCTTAAATGCCTCAAACTATTGCTTTACCTGGAAGCTTGGTTAGCTGGTAAATCTTGAGCGCCAAAACCTGAGAATTGTGTCAACTGTACACTGTCAACTATTTTTTATGCTTCTTCTTCAGAAAATAAACCGGCGATCACGACGTTTTCAATTCGATCCTTCTTTTGGCGGACCACCAATGTAAAAGTACCAATCCCCTGATTAGCTCCAAAATCTTCAAGGTAGTCGACTACAAAGGCATTAGGCATCACAATTTTCCGGGTCACCTGTCCGGCGGCAATCACTTCAAAAGTTATCTGACGATAACAGTCGTCGGCCGCAGCCGGTACCAATGACCACCGCGCCATGTTTACCGTATCTTCGGACTGGCGCTCCGCGCCCGTTTTCACAATTTTTCCGATAATACGCAGTTCCGACCCGACCTCGGTAGAGCGGGCGTTGGAATCATCCGGGGTATCGGTCCGGTAAATCGCATTAATAATTTGGTCTTCCTCCAATTGGATACTTACTTTGCCTTCAATAGCCAATCTGAATGACATTATTTCCACTCCTAACAATATTTGATTTTTATATAAAACTTTCCAATTCATTATTTTACTATAAATTCCATAAAAATGCAATTATATCTCATTTCTTTCGTATTAGTGCTTTTTGCCCACTGACTATTCAGCGAAAAACGGCACTTGGCTCTCATTTTTAAAATCATCTCTAGCCGGTTTCCCGGTACCCGAGAGTCGACGCTATTACCCAAGTTTAGCAACGCATCGGACATCTGTCCCGGCTAATTTTAAAATTAAGATTTCGCCGCGGTAAAAATAATGGATATATGACATTTTCCGGAAATTTTCGCACCCACCCCCCAAAAAAAATTAAGATCTCCCCCAAAGTGAATTGGAAATCACTTTGGGGGAGATCTTGAACTTTATCCGCTGGATGCTAAAACACCGGGGAATCAGACCATAGAATTAAAAACACAACCTGATTTGTCCTCCGGACTGTGTTTTTAAAAAATACTTATTGATATAAAGCTGTTTGGTCCCGGGAAAATAGTCCGCGCAGGGAAATAATCCAATCCGAACGCTTTTTCATCTTATGTTTGGGATTGTGCAAAACTTCCTGAAGTATTTTAGTCAGTTCAATAAACTCTTTAAAATTGTTGCTAAGAATGTATTTCTCCAAATTATACGGGTTATATTGTTTTTCCGCGTCGAGGTAATAAACGATTTCTTGATCCCCCGCTAAATCGATAAAAAAGATATTGTTGTCGCAACTCTTTCCAATCACAAAAGCTTCCGGCGGCAACCGCTTGCCTTGAAAGCCATTTTCCCGGTAATAACGGTTAACGGCAATTAACTGTTCCGGTTCATTAAGTAAATTTTCTTTTACATTAAAATATTTTAATCCAGCAAACGGATAGACTCGCATTAACTTTTTATACGAATCCGGCAACGCAATTTGTAATTCCTCTTCTATAAAGCGCAACTTATCTCCAACCACTGAAATCTTACCCCTTTCAATCATATTTAAAGTCCGACTTTAGCATAATTATTCAGATTGACACCCCTCCTATGCTTAATTGCCCAATGGTAAACGACGCATTTTACCTTTGTCCCAAAATGCCGTCCCGCGGTGAGTATATTGCTAAATGTAAAATATTACAAGGACATCTGTCTTCAAAGAAAAACTTTAAATAATCCCTGATCCTGCAAATATCGACATCTGATTTAAATTTACGATAATAGAGGTTTTTTTCTATTTTGTTCAATTCTCAAGTTTACCTTTGCCAATCGCTACCTGAACTATATTACGAAAGAGCGTCCGCCAGATTTGAAAAAGCGAAGCCCGTTCGACCCTGGCGGCGGCTACCAGGTCCACCTTCCCGCACAGCCGACCTTGATGTCGTAAGCGGACTTCCCCGACTTTCTGACCTTTGTTTACCGGCGCATTCACCAAGAAGGTTAATTTGACGGTCTTGGTAAGTTTACCGGTGGCGTCCCGTCTAATGACGGCGGCCAGTTCCCGGGAGACTTTAACCGTCACATATGCCTCGGTCCCGCGAAACACCCTGATTTTACCGACATTTTCGCCCCCCTTATAAATCACTTGGGCTTTATATTGGGCAAAACCATAATTAAACATTGTACTGATATCCCGGGAACGGGCGTCAATCGTAGGCGCTTTCATCGCGACGGCGATCAGACGGACCCCTTCCCGTTTGGCCGTCCCTACCAAACAATAACCGGCCTCGCCGGTAAATCCGGTCTTCAAGCCGTCGCAACCGCGATAAAACCGCACCAGTTTATTGGTATTGCGTAAAAAAGAATTACCGCCCCGTAAACTATCGATCCAGACGCCGGTCCATTGAAAGACCTGAGAGTATTTTATTACTTCCCGTCCTAACAACGCCATATCCCGCGCCGCAGTTAAATTGCCGGT
>JASFQO010000474.1:0-3069 GCA_050115405.1 Bacillota bacterium | reverse complement strand
CAGGGAAACGGGTGCGAATCCCGTGCGGTCCCGCCACTGTAAAGGGGAGTTTCATTGCTTTTAGTCGCCACTGGCGTTTAAACCGGGAAGGCGTTGCTGAGACGGTGAACCTGAGCCAGGAGACCTACCTTGGGGGAGAACTCACAACCCACGCGAGATGGGAAGGTGATGCCGACTTTGGCCAAGGCTAAGTCCTTATTCCGTTATGCTCAGGGTTAAGGGCTTTTTTATTTTGACGCATGATTTTGGCGTTTCATTGAAATCGAAAGAAGCGCGTAGACATAAAGATGAAAGGATGTTTTATTACCAAAGTAGCTTGGAATTCGTAATTGTCTCTGAGATGAGGTATACCATGTTCCGAAAAAGTCTGGTCGTCTCCATCATATTACATGTTATCTTTTTAATTGGAATGGATTTAATATTATCTAACAATACGGTTTCGAAAGCTGTTGCGATAGATCATAAAACTCCGATCTACCTGGAATTAGCGATGGAGCCGGCCGGGGTGGATGATGCCGCGGTCGTTAGAAAAGAGGTAAAAAGGCGCCAACCCAAGGGCCCGTCCAAACAGCCGTCCGGCTCAAAGGGGAAAAAAGCCGTTTTTCCGGTCGTGGCTGAGTTGCAAGCTCCGCCCCTCAAGACAGTGGCCGCCAAACCCGAAAAGCGCGTCGTTGAACTACAGCCCCCTCAAGAACAGCGACCGGAAGAGCCGGTCAAAACCGACGCCATTCCGGTGGTTGAGGCGAAACCTCAGAGTACTCCGGCCCCGGTAGCGGAAGAACGGCCGCTAATTAGCACTCCGCCCCTCAGCAAGGGATTGGGAGAGCCGGTCAAACCGGAGCCCGAGTTTCGTCTTCGTCCGGCGGTTGCAGCGAAAAACCCGGATACCCGTCCGGCTTCAGGACTAAAGGCGCCGCCGCTTGACGCTTCCCTCGCCCGGGGACCGGGCGGGTCGGTCAAACCGGAATCCGGTCCCGGTGGCAAGGTGAAAAATCCGGGGAGCGGTTTGGGAGCGGACGGAGCCGATGACAGCGAATTTGGCGGCAACGGACCGGGAAGTAGCAACCCGGGCTGGGAACGAAAGTCGCGAATTTATGCTCCCAGTCCCGTCTATCCCTTGCAAGCCCAACGTAACAACTGGGAAGGCGTTGTTCTTTTGGAGATCCGAATTGGGACGAACGGCCGGGTGCAAAAAGTGGCGGTGGTGCAATCTTCAGGTTTTCCGGTACTGGATCGGGCGGCGACGAAAACCATTCGTAAATGGCGTTACCGGCCGGCCCAAAAAAATGGGGTGGCCATTACCTCGGAGACGCGGGTACGGATCAAATTTGTCTTAAGGGATTTGGAGGGTTAAATTATGATTCCCCGCATTGTAATCGCCGGGACCAACAGCGGCTGCGGCAAAACCACGCTCGCCATCGGGATTATGGCGGCCCTGAGACAAAAAGGGGTCCGGGTACAGCCTTACAAAGTCGGACCGGATTATTTGGACCCAATGTTGCACACCTTTGTAACGGGTTCTCCTTCCCGCAACCTGGATAGCTGGTTGCTCAAGGAGGGCGTAGTGACGGAAATTTTCCGCAAGGCCGCCGTTGGAAAGGATCTGGCGGTCATTGAAGGAGTCATGGGTTTATACGACGGATTGAGCGGCGCTTCGCAACTGGCCAGCACCGCCCATGTCGCCGGGATTATCGGCGCTCCGGTGGTGCTGGTGGTTAACGGCGCCGGGATGGCCTTAAGTATTGCGGCTTTGCTGCGGGGGTACCGTGATTTTGACCCGACGGTCCGGGTGAAAGGGGTCATTCTCAATAATATCGCTCAGGAGTCTTATTTCCAATACCTTAAAGCGATCATTGAAACTCATACCGGGCTCAAGGCCATCGGCTATTTACCGTCGCTACCGGAGGCGGCGCTTCCCGAACGGCATTTGGGTTTGTTCCCCAGCGGGGAAATTGCCGACTTGACCGCTAGGGTCAACCGTCTGGCGGCTCAAGTTACCCGGACCGTTGATCTGGAAATGTTGCTGGCTATTGCCCGCGAGGTCGGACCGTCGCTTCCGCCAGGTTCGGAATGCGCGGTTGAAGCCAAATTCAGCGGAGTCCGCTTAGCGGTCGCTTATGACGCGGCGTTTAATTTTTATTACCGCGATAACTTGGAATTGCTCGAAGAGCTTGGGGCGGAGTTGGTTTATTTTAGCCCGCTTGCGGCTCCCGCTTTACCGTTGGAAATTGACGGGCTCTATCTGGGGGGCGGTTATCCCGAGGTTTGGGCGGAACAGTTACAGGCAAACTCGGCGCTGCGGCAAGACGTCAAACGGATGATTGCCGCCGGCCTGCCCACCTACGCCGAATGCGGCGGGCTGATGTACCTCTCCGGACAACTGCAAAATCAGGCCGGGGAGGTTTATGAGATGGCGGGAGCGCTTCCGGCTCATAGCAGTATGACCCGTTCTTTACAGCGATTCGGTTACGTCACCATTGAACTGACCGCAGACAATCTACTGGGGCGGCGGGGCGATCGGATCCGGGGGCATGAATTTCATTACTCCGTAACCCGGGTTGAGGAACGGATCGGGCGTACTTATCGGGTTGCCAAAGCGGCGCCGAACAACAAGACGCCGGCTTGGGAAGACGGTTATCAACTTCATAACCTGTTGGCCGGCTACCCGCACCTGCATTTTTGGAGCAATCCCCGCTTTGCGGAGGGGTTTTTGGCTAAATGCAAATTGCCGCATGTGACGCCAAGATAAGTAACCCTTCGAAGAGGGAATCATCACTCTGTGTGGAAAACTATAATTTAAAATTAAGATTATTAAAGGGGACTCGCTTATGTTACAAGAAGAACGCATTGCCCGCAGTTTTGACGCCAGTCCTTGCCGGGATAGTGAGCTTGCCGATTTAGGAGCAATTAGCCTCATTACGCTTTTTTGACCCCCGGCGGCAATGCCCGACTTATGCGGGAATTCTTTTGTTTGGGAAAAGACCTCGTTATTTTCTGCCGGGTTCCTATATTCAATATTTAAAAATTGACGGAGTTAATTTAACCGGCCCGCTGTTGGACCAGGCGGAG
>JASFQO010000473.1:0-3080 GCA_050115405.1 Bacillota bacterium | reverse complement strand
ACATCACGGTTGAAGAACCGGCGGTCATACTGACGCGCCTTCATCATCACGGCAAAGTAAGCCAGCTGCGCGGCACGTTCATCAATGTCCAAACCAAAGATGTTATTCTCTACAATGCTCTTGGCCGCATCCCGCTGATTGTAGCCGTAGCTTTCATATATTTGCATCAACACATCAAACATATACACCAGAATATGCCCGCTGCCCATACAAGGGTCGATGCAGCGAATTTCTTTCGGCTTGATTTTCTGGTATTCTTCACGGATTTTGGCAAGCTGCGCCTGAACCTCCGCTTCCTGCTCGGCTTCATCCAGATAATATTTCCACCCGGCTTTCAGTCCATCATTCGGATGACCTTCCAGCCACAAACGGCCAAGACTGTTTTCCACCATGTAGCGGACAATCCAGTCCGGCGTGAATAGTTGCGTTGCAGCGGGAATGTCCTCCTTGGAAATTTTGATATTCTTCTTCAGATTGGCAAAAACCGTGTCTTTCGGCTCGGAGTTATAGTACTGATACAGCCAGCCGATAATCTGCACGGCATTCTGCCAGTCCTCCTCCGGAACCATTGCAACCATCTGCTCGACAACGCTGCCTTCCCGCAGCAGGTTATCCGGGAAAAGCAATTCCGTATAATCCGCAATCCGTTGGAACATCCCCGGCAGGATTTGATTTAAGGCATTACACTGGGTAATCAGCAGATATTTATACAATTCTTCCGTCTGGTCCGCTTCTTTGTATGCATAGACCTTGTCCATGTCGAGACCGTCCATTTCCAAGTGGATCGCCTCGGTGAGAAGCTGCGGCTTGAAGTTATTCCCCTCATCCGTAAACACCCGCACATGGGTGGGGAGATAGCCGTTGACCTCCATGAAGCGCAGGGCGGAAAAGCGATTGAACCAGGTATAGGCAACTTCTTCACAGACCAACTCAAAGCCTTTTTCGTTGATCTGCGCAATCAGTGCCTGTCGCTGCTTCTTTTCGGTATCCGTCAGCAGCGTGCCATTCACGCTATCGGCAGCGGCGTCGCCAGTTTCCTTGGCACTGACGCCATATTGCAAAGCCCTCTGAGAAACGCGCGAGATCAGCTCCCGCCTGGCCCAGACCGCATATTTCTTGATCGCATTCTTATCCATATTACCCCTCTTAGTTGAGCTGGATGCCGTCGCAGTTTTTCAGGAGCTGCCTTAGCTGAGTCCGCACTTTTTCCACATAGGCGTCAATATCCGCTTCACTTTCCAGTCTTTTGGCCGGGAAAACCGCCTGCCGGTGAATTGGCATGATGACCTTTGGGGGTTCATGGGTTTCGGTTTTTTTCACTTGGTCTAGCTTTTTTAGTGGAGGAGTCGGCTTAAGTATATTTTCAATGCGTTCACAGGTATCGTCCTTGTAGGTCCACATCACCGGAATCAGACCATCCAACAGAGCCAGGCTCTTGAGTGCCGCGATTCGCTCCTTTTTCTGGGTAAAGAAATTATCCGCGGCAGCAATGAGCTTTTTAACATTAAAGTCCTCATTTTCGGTCTGATGAATTTCGGCCATGCACTGACGCACAATTTCCAGAAGTTCCTCACGCTTAGTTATCAACAGCTCGTCATGGGCGGATTTTACGGTGTCCATCAGGCCGTTGAGTTCCGGAATACAATTATAATCGTACTTTACGCCCGGCTGCACCGTCGTGATCAGACGAATCCGGTCCAGCGCTTGAATAGCTTCTTCCTCCCTGGCAAGGTAATCGAGGTCATTGCTGAGGTCAGCCGTAAATTGCACGGCAGCGTCAAATACTTTTACCTGGTTTTTAAAGAAACTCTCCACATTTTGCAGCGCCTCCTTGTTGTCATCCAGTTCATCCTCTTTGTGGATTACCCGGTCAATCAAAGCAATGTTATCTTTCTGCTGGGAAAGAATCTCGCCCATCAGGGCAATTGCGGTCTGGACCAGCGCATGGCCGGGATAGGCATGACCGGCGTACCGGCTATTTAGCTCTTCATAGTGCGCCTTTTGCACCGAAAATTGATCCCCAATGAACTTAATCAGACCGTCCTCATCATCCGGCACATCCATCAGATCAAAGTACTCCCGCAAGAACCCTTTGACTTCCTTCATTTTAATAGCGGAAACCACCTGCCTCTTGCTAATGCCGGTCTTGCCGATTTCACTCTTTTTACGGAGCAGGTCCGGCAGTTTGGGATTGTCGGGCTGAATGGTGTTGCCCGCATATTTAATGGTGACTTTTTGCTCATAAATCAGACGGGCCGCCACCGCCGCAATATCAATTTCCCGCCATCCATACGGGATACCGCTGTAACGGCTCTGCAGATCCGCCATCGAAGTCGGCAGGTTCTTGCTGGACTGCATTTCCAGGTATTCTTCCATCTTGGCGGCGGCGTCCCGGTTCGCTTCCAGTCCCGGTAGCACGCCATCAGCGGCGGTACCGTTTAAAATGGCAATGATGTCGGCATCCGACTCGGCGTTCCTGGTAATCAAGTTCAAATCATCGTATACATGGGAAACCAGATATTCCAGCGCCTGGTCGATTTTGCTCTTGGCGTCGCCGCCCTTAATCTCGAGATGCTCCCCATCCACATAAAAGGCGGCGTTTTCAAGCGCCCGCCTCAAATCGTCCTGGGCGGAGCTTTCATAGCGATCGGCTTCTCCCTGTTGCTCGCTAATGATGTCCTGTACCGATTTAGGTAACTGGTTGACATTGCGCTGTTTGACATACTTGCGAATTTTCATGGCGCTTTCCAGCGCTTCATAATAGGGTGTATCCGCCATGACCACGACGGCCTCGCCGGAAGATCCCGTCATTAAACGAAAGTCCGACTTTTCAATTGCATCCGTCGCCACCGTCAAGATGCGCAGCCGCATTCCACCCGTTACCGCGCCGACGGCGGCGCCGTCGACCATTTGATCAACAGCAAAGTCATACTTGCCGTAGCGGAATTTTTTAGTGGTATAGATATCGCCAAACACCATCTCCGCGATCCGTTTGACAATGTTGGCGGTGTCCACCGGCGTGTTTTTGATTTCCCGCTGGATATCCTGTTCCTCATCGGTAAGGAAGTTGTAAATATCGC
>JASFQO010000472.1:0-3086 GCA_050115405.1 Bacillota bacterium | reverse complement strand
AGGTGGTTTTTCGAATGACTAATGACGGTTCTAAGAGGATGCTCTGACTGATTATTTGATTACTGTCATACAGAAGATTAATAAGCGTTTTAGCCGCTAATTGCCCTCGGCAAAAAAATCATTAAGCAAAGGTACTTTTGTAAAGCTTTTATATTTATATTCAAATGATGGAGGAATTTGTTATGTTAAAGAAAGTTAAAGCGGCTGTAGTAGTGGGACCAGGTAAAGTTGAATTACGTGAATTTCCCTATCCTAAAATGGAAAAAGGCGCGGCGATCTTAAAAAGTTTAATGTCGGGCATATGCGGGACAGATAAACATACCTATCGCGGCGAAACAAAGCAAAATGGCGGGACCAATACTGAGTTTCATGCTGCGTATCCGCTGATTCAGGGCCATGAAGCGGTAGGAATTATCGAAGAAATCACCGAGGATGGCGCTAAAAACTTGGATTTTTATGGAGAGATTTTAAAACCCGGCGATAGAGTAACATTTTGCCCGGATATTGTCTGTCATAATTGTTATTTTTGCAAGCACATGCCGTGGTATCCATGGTGCGAAGATCCATCCCGGGAATGCTATGGCAATAGTCTTTCCTGTGAGAAGCCTCCGCACCTTTTTGGAGCGTTTGGTCAATACATGTACATACTTCCAAAAACTTATATTTATAAGGTTCCGGATGAACTGCCGGATGACATGGCCTGCCTTACTGAAGTTTTGTGCGTAACTTATACGCTTGATAAGGCCAAGGAATTTTCCGCATTTGACGGCGAAGGATTTGGATTCGGCTCTACGGTGGTGATTCAAGGCGTGGGTCCGTTGGGTCTGGCACATGTGATTAAAGCCAGGATGTTAGGTGCAGGTAAAATCATTGTTACCGATAAATCCGAATATAAGCTGAATCTGGCTAAAGAATTTGGAGCGGATATTGCATTGAATATTAATCATACTACTTCTAAAGAACGGGTTCAGATTGTTAAAGATGAGACGCATGGTTATGGCGCGGAGGTAGTGATCGAATGTGCGGGTGTCAATGCGGTTGTAGCCGAAGGCTTGGAAATGGTACGTAAGACGGGGATGTACCTTGAACCGGGGCATTTTGTCGATGTTGGCGGGGTGGAAATTAACATGAATTTGGTTTGTGCAAAAAATATTCGGATCGTCGGCATGAATAATCATGCAGTTACCGGTTATCGTCCGACGATGGAAATGATGCTGCGTTATAAGAATGATTTTCCTTGGCAAAAGTTTTTCAGCCATCGTTTTGGGCTTGATGATTATGAAAAGGCTGTTAAAACAAGCATGACGGATGAAAGTATGAAAGTGCTTGTTAAGGTGTGGAAATAGTCAATATATTGTACTAAGATTTTTAAACGGCATTGCGTCCGGGGGTAGATTTTCATGAGTGTTGCCGGGAAATCTTCCCTCGGATTTAAAGACTTGCCGGTTATCGTTTGGCAGGCGTTTCTTTTTGACGGTAATTCAAGTCAGGTTAGTTTGGCAAGTCTGATCATGTTCGTTCTTTATTCAATTGAAAAAATAATTGTTGTAAAGGGGTAAATATAAATTTTAAATATATTTTATTATTCAAAAATATTATAAACGAAAAGGTAAGGAAAGGTGAGGAGTAAAAATGGATGATTCGATAATTTTAAAATTTAAAAATATCACCAAAACCTTTCCCGGCGTTAAAGCTCTTGATAATGTATCGTTTGATGTAAAGCGGGGCGAGGTTCATGTCCTGCTGGGTGAGAATGGCGCCGGAAAATCAACCTTGATTAAAATATTAACGGGAGTTTTCAAACAGGATTCCGGATCGATTTATCTGAATGGGCAAGAAATTCATATTAGCAATATTCTGGATTCACGGGCCTTGGGAATCGGTACGATTTTTCAGGAGAATAGTTTATTGCCGCATCTAAGTGTGGCCGAAAATGTCTTTTTGACAAGGGAAATTAAAAATAGGTTAGGATATATTGATTGGCCGCGGATGTATGACGAATGTCGCAAGTGGTGCGGCGAACTCGGTATAGATATTGATCCAGGCAAAAAAATTAAATATTTATCCGTCGCCCAGCAACAGGTTGTCGAAATTGTCAAGATATTTTCGCAACAGCCGCAAATAATTATTTTGGATGAGCCGACGTCGGCGTTGTCAAACAAAGAAATCAATCGTTTGTTCGACATCATTGTTAAAATGCAGGCTAAAGGGATTACTTTTTTATATATTTCGCACCGGCTTGAAGAATTGAAGATCATCGGGAACCGGGGTAGCGTGTTGCGGGATGGGAAATATATAAGCGAAATGGAGAATGTCCGTACTATAAATAGGGATGCCGTGATTAAACTAATCGTCGGTCGAACTTTATCGGAACAATATCCCTTGCGGGATGTAAAAATAGGCGACGAGTTTTTCAAAGTGGAAAATTTGTCGATTTCCAAGACACTTTATAATGTCTCCTTCAAAGTAAGAAAAGGAGAAGTTGTAGGACTGGCAGGCTTGGTAGGTTCAGGACGCACTTCGACAGCCAAAGCGATTTTTGGAGCGATCCGGAAAACGTCGGGCCAAATTTTTGTCGCAGGAAAGGAGGTAATCATTAATAGCCCGATTGACGCGATTAGAAATAAAATATGTCTGTTACCCGAGGACCGCAAAGCGGAAGGACTGATTTTAAATAAACCGGTTAATTGGAATATAACTTTTCCTTCATTATGGCGGTATAAAAAGGGCATTCGGCTGAATAAAAGTTTGGAGAAACGTGATGCAGTACGTTATAAGGACATGCTGGATATTAAAACGCCATCGCTTGATCGGCTGGTAAAATTTTTGAGCGGTGGAAATCAGCAAAAAGTGGTATTTAGTAAATGGCTTTGCGCCGAGTCGCAGGTTTATATATTTGATGAGCCTACCAGAGGAATTGATGTCGGTGCAAAAACTGAAATGTATAAAATCATTAATATGTTGGCGGCGAAAGGGAACTGCGTCATAGTGATTTCATCGGAATTACCGGAGATACTTGGGATTTGTGACCGTATTTTAGTTATGTATGAAGGGAGAATTACCGGCGAAATCGATCGAAAAGATGC
>JASFQO010000471.1:0-3087 GCA_050115405.1 Bacillota bacterium | reverse complement strand
GGCTGTAAACCAAGCTTGGTCAAACGGATAAATCCTCCCTTGGGTAAAACGCTCCCCACAGATAATACAGACATATTCCTCATTTGCGGATACCAAACGATAACCTTGTTTCAACTCGTCAAGTGAAGCCCGCCAAAACAGCTCTGTTAGCTCATTCACAACAAACACCAACCTCGTTTGCTAAATATATAGACATTATACAATTTTGTTTGTATATTGTCAACATGTTCTCTTGAGCTTCGGAACACAAAAAACCTCCCGAAGGCGGAAGGTAAGTAAATAAAACAATATAGCAACACCAAGTTATTTTTATTTGACCATACTATCCCTTAACCGCCCCTTCCAGCATACCCTGAATTACCTGCTTGTTAAATTTAACATACAACAAGATCAGCGGCATGCTGACCATGAGCATGGCGGCCGCCTGGACCGGATAATTCGTAAAATATTGGGTGCCGATGGTCGCCAAACCTACCGGTAAAGTATAATTCTCGGTATTTTGCAGCAGGATCAAAGGAAAGAGAAAACCGTTCCAGGAACCAAGGAACGTAAAAACACCTACCGTGGCAATAGCCGGTTTGGTCATGGGCAGCATTACTTGGACAAATACTAAAAGCTCACTGGCGCCATCGATTCGGGCCGCTTCGCTCAAAGAGTTGGGGACATTGACAAAGAAGCCCCGAAAAATATACATTGCCAGCGGAATCCCAAACGCCACACTCGGGCCGATGACCGACCAAGGCGAATTTAAGAGTCCCAATTGGCGCGAAAGTACAAAAACAGGCATTAGTACCATATGAATCGGGACCATTAAAGCCCCCAAAATCACTAAAGCAAATAACCGCACCAATCGGGAAGAAAACTTGGCCACTACATATCCGGCCATAGCGCCGACTACCAAAACCAAGACAACGACCATCAAAGTAATGACGCCGGAATTCAAAGTCCATCGCCAGAAAAACGGATCGGCAATAATGTTCAGATAGTTATCAAAACGCAGCGCCCGCGGCCAGAGCATTTTGAAGTACTCTTCAGTGTTTTGAAAGGAAATAACAATTAGATAACCGAGTGGACAGATAACCAGTAAACTTAAAAAAGTCAAAAACAATTTGGCGCCAAGATATTTATGCGCTTTACCTGTCGGGACTCCGCCAATCTGGCCGGAATAGGAACTCATACTTTCAAATTTCATTGGTCCGACCTCCTTTTGCATGGTCCCTTTGCCACAAATTCTGCAATAAAGTGGCGCCGAGCGCGCAGACCAAGATCGCCACTGCAATCGCCCCGCCATATCCAAACTCATGAGCCTGAAACGCCCGATTGTACATATAAGTCGCTAGGACGTCAGTCCGGTGGAACGGCCCGCCCCCGGTTAAAATCCAAATCAAATCAAAAAACTGAAAGGAACCGATCAGGCTCATAATCAAACTGACCCGCAATACTTCGGAGATCATCGGAATGATAATCCGCCAGATGACAACGAAGCCCCTGGCGCCGTCGATTTGGGCGGCCTCCAATATTTCCGGCGGCAATGAGTTAAGACCGGCGGAATGAATAATACAATGATAACCAAAATAAACCCAGACCACCACGAACATAATCGCGCCAAAAGCCGTCTGAGGATCGGTCAACCAAATATGCGTTAATCGAGAAAGTTTGACCGTTCTTAAAAAACTATTCAAAGTTCCATATTCATAATCAAAAACAAACCGCCATAACAATCCAATCATAACCATCGAAAGGATTGACGGGATATAAAAAATTACTTTGGTCATCTCCGCCCACTTGCTTTTGATTTTATAGATCAGATAAGCGCTAAAAAACGCCAAAGGCAGTTGCACCAACAAAGAAGCACCAATTATTAATAAATTATTGATAAATGAATGATAAAAATTCGGATCACTGAACAAACGCTGATAATTATGGAAACCGACCCAGCTCATCGTCCGCGAATAGCCATCCCAGGAATGAAAGGAATATCCAATGGTGGAGATGATGGGCCAATACGCAAAGACCATGACGAATAAAACTGCCGGACCGATAAAAGATCCAACGAATAGCTTCCGGCGCCAAGCGGCAAAAATACCTTTTTGGCCCGCCTTATGATTAATCATCGAGTGTCCCTCCTTTTGCCGCAATTCCCCCCGGTTAAGTTCAAGATAACAAAAAGCGGTGTCCCACCGCGGCCCTCTCAGACAAAGTTATTTACCGCCGCTTTCGAGCTTTTTCCAAGGCCCTGGCCACTTGCCGCGGGGATTTAACGCCCCCTAAAATTTCCTGCAATCCTTGCAGCAACGCTTGGGTCATCGGAGCCGGCAAGTCCTGATCCCACCACAAGGTCATTGAGGAGGCGTTGGCCAAAAGCGCCGCAATCCTTTTCATCTGAGGCCGGGCGTCGCGAGCCATATATGGAGTAGCCAATGACACCAGACAATTAGCGGTTTGATGAACGGCGGTCAAGCTTTCCCGGCTGGCCAGGAATTTCAAAAACTTTATCGCTTCGGCCGGATGCCGACACTTTTGATTGAGGGAATAACCGTCGGAGGCTCCGATTACCGCCCGCGAATCGCCTTTACCGCCTTTAATCGTCGGGAAAGTAAAGAAATCCCACTTGTTAAAGTCGCTTTTACTTTCATTGGTTAAAATATTATATTCCCAATTACCCATGGACATCATCGCCGCTTTACCTCTGATCATCAACTGCGAGGCGTCGTTGAACGTTAGGTTCAAAACGTCAACTGGTAAATAACCTTTTCGGGATAAGCGGGCCATCAAACTAAAGGCCCTTACAAAAGCGGGATGATCAAACCGGGCTTTGCCTGCTTTGGCGGCATTATAAAGTTTGGCGCCGGCCATCCGATCCGCCATGTACATAAAAGGATGTAAGATGGTCCATGGTTCTTTGCCACCAATCGCCATCGGGATAATCCCCCTGCTTTTCAATTTTTTGCAAACAGCTAAAAACTCCGGCCAGGTAACCGGGGATTTTAAACCATACTTTTTAAATAAAATTTTGTTATACCAAACAGTATTAACAGTGGGAAACATGGGAATTCCATAAATTTTGCCGTTAAAAGAATGATTGGA
>JASFQO010000470.1:0-3088 GCA_050115405.1 Bacillota bacterium | reverse complement strand
CGTGATGGCCGGCGTCGCCCCTGTTAAAATGCCCGCTTCCCCGGCGCTGGTAAAAAGCAGGCCGTATAATAGAAAGATCCGAAACAAAAAAATACCGAATACGGCCTGAAGCACCAGGAAAAGCAGGTCTTTGGCAGGCATTGCCCGCAGGCTTTCCATCAGCTTTTTCCCGCCGGCCGGCAGCAAAAAAAGCAGAGCGAAGCTAAGACTGGCGGCGGCAATTGTAAATGCTCCCAGCTTTCCGGAAACCAACCTTGCCGCTATCACGCTGGTTCCGGCAAGCGTAAACGCAAAAAATAAACAAACTGGCCCTTTCCATCTCTCCAAGCGCAAATCCCCCTTCAGCATACTTTGTTTTGCCCCAACCGAATGATATAATATTAATGAGAAAACTGGTATGCGTAAAGAGCCAGTTTAGTATAGAATTAATTAGACCAGTTGGAGACAAAAACAGTATGTGGGGAATTGAGTTAAACCGCCAAAGTGAACAGCCGCTAAAACGCCAGATCTATCAGGAACTGAAAGAGCGGATCATGCGCGGACAGCTTCAATCAGATGATGCCTTGCCCTCCACGCGGGAACTCTCCCAAGATCTGGGTGTCGCTCGTAACACCGTCGGCGAGGCTTATGAAATGCTGATTGCCGAAGGCTTCGTAATCAGCCGTCAGGGAGCTCCCACCCGGGTCGCGGAGGGTTTATGCCTGAAGCAGCCATCCACCGCGCCGCGTGAGTTTAGTCCGCCGCAGCGGCGCTGGAAAGCCGACTTTGGAACCGGGCGGCCGGATTTACGGCAATTTCCCCGGTTTTTATGGCAACGGCTACTGCATCAGGCATCCCTGGAACTGCCGATTGAACTGTACGGATATACCGGTCCGGAGGGGCTGTCCGCTCTTCGTTCGGAAATAGCCGCATGGCTTTTCAGAAACCGGGGTCTTACGGTGAGTCCGGAGGATATCTTGATTACAGCGGGCGCGACCCACGCGCTGCATCTCCTGGCCGACCTGTTGTACGGGAAAGGTAAGAAGGTCCTGATGGAGGACCCTTGTCACCAGGGTATGCTGCGGACGTTCCGCTTTAAAGGCTGCCCGGTTGCGCCGGTCCCCGTGGACGCTCAGGGAATTCGGACGCAATGCTTAACCGGAGGCCGGGATGTCTGTGCAGTTTATGTTACGCCCTCGCACCAATTTCCCTTGGGCGGCATCCTGCCGGCTGCCCGCCGCGCCGCGCTCGTCCGTTTTGCCGCGGACCACGGACTATATATTATTGAAGACGACTATGACAGCGAGTTCCGGTATTGCGGCGAACCGATCGCTCCGCTGTATGCAATGGCCCCTCAAAGTGTAATTTATGTCGGTACTTTCAGTAAGTCGCTTTTCCCGGCGCTGCGGATCGGTTATGTCATCCTACCCCCACCGCTTCATAAGCGATGGAACAGTTTACGTACCCATACGGACGTCCAGAACCCGCCATTTGCGCAAGCGGCTCTGGCTGAATTTATGCGTACGCGCAAGCTGGACCGACATGTCCAAAAGATGCGCCGAATTTACGGGCAGCGGCGTCAGGTGCTGCTGGAATCCTTGAAAGAGGCCTTCGGCGGCGCATGGACCGCTTACGGCGACGCCGCCGGACTGCACGTCGCCATCGATTTTCCGGAAAGGCGTTTTGACGGGACGTTCCGGAAAAGCTGTCTGCAAAGAGATATCCGTATCACCCCCGTGGAAAGTCATTGCATCGCAAAAGGCAGGCACCAAAGCAAGCTGCTCATCGGCTACGGGCATCTGGAACCGGAAGAAATCCGAAATGGCGTACAATTATTGCATGATTGCATGGAAAAATAGTCATTGCCTGGGTATGGGTGGATCCGGGACGTTCCGCCTTGATGTTAAAGTAGTAGGTCCCTTTTGGTGAAATCGTGACATTATTGACGGAGGAAACTACTTGAATGGGGGGAGCCACTAGGCCGCCGGTTACAGTGAACTTTCCGGTAGACCCCACGAATTCGGAACCGAGGGGGTGGCTGACCTTCATCTGAGATGCCAATATATTTAGCTTGGCCGTCTTTTTCCCGCCGGCTGAGTCGGAAATGTTCACGTTCGCAGTGCCGGGCGCTTTACCCCAAATCTGAAAGACATTGCCTCCCTGAGATATAATTTTGACTTTCGCGTCCGCAGTGGATACGGAGTAGGGCGGCAGACCTCCCATGGGCTTGAGTTCCACCTTTTGGTTCACGGCGACGGATTGGGCCGTAATAATGTAATAAAGAGGCGTGCCGTTAAACCGGACCTTGATGGTGTTGCTGCATGTCGCCCTCTTACTGTCTTTAATCGTAATGAGCGTAGTGCCCGGAGTCTTTCCTTGAATCCGATAGATACCCGAAGAGGAGGGTGAAATTGTGATGCAACTGTTGGAGGTGGTAACAGTATACGGAGGTGTCCCCCCCCCCCCGACACATTCAAATTGGTTCCATAACCGACATCGATCTGTCCGATAGAAACGTATGATTTCAAAGGAGCGATAAAGGCAGCCTTTGCTTTGGCGGCAATCGAAACCCCGGGCGCCCCCCGCTTGCTGTCCCGAGCATTAAAACTAACATAGGTATCTTTGGGCACAATCTCAAATATCGTGGAGGATAGCGTCCTTACAGTCGCCGTGTTTTGATTACTCGGCTGCAAGGTATACGGAGGAACGCCACCACTAGGTTGCAATAAACTAAGAATAGATAAAATGAATTAAATTTTCAGTTATGCGGGGAAACCGGAGCCCGGAAAAGCCATTGCAACAACACGTAAACCGCGCCGCCGACGGTCAGGCCGGCCAGGCCAAATTTTACCCTAAATAATGAAACTAATTTTCACCAGCAAATTAATGAAAATATTGCTCAAGAATCTGGGTAAAGAAGTAGTTTTCAGGGTAGTCACTAAAATTTAAAAACAGGATTTAGGAAAAACAAGCCGAATAATATCACACATGAAAAGACAAATTGGTCTTCGTCTCACCATCCTGATCTTAATCGGCGCCATGCTGCTCTTATCCGGTCATACGCACCCCCATCATTTTTTCTGTTGCGGGGAAGATGACCATTGCCCAT
>JASFQO010000469.1:0-3105 GCA_050115405.1 Bacillota bacterium | reverse complement strand
ATTGTGACTTTAGGCATTTTGCCGGACAAACCGGAGCCTGGTTACGGGTATATCCATGCCGGGGAAGCCTGGGGCGACGGTTTTAGCGTGGAAAGTTTCAAGGAAAAACCGGATCAGAGCACCGCCCAAAAATATCTCGCGGCAGGTGACTATTACTGGAATTCCGGCATGTTTGCCTTTACGCTCGGCTGTCTGATCGCAGAGTTCCAAAAATATCAGCCGGACGTTTATCGGATTTTGGCGCTTCCTTTTGATGAAATGCAGCTTAAATTTCAGCAAATGCCAAATATCTCCATTGATTACGCCGTGGCGGAAAAATCACAAAAAATGGTGGTTATTCCCTTCCAGGGATATTGGAATGACATTGGTTCATGGGATGCCATTTATGAGGCGATGCCAAAAGATGAGTCCGGCAACGCGGTTAAGGGAGATTGCTTACCGCTGCATTGCACCAATACCTTGATGATGAGCCGCAGCCGCTTGCTGGCCGGTATTGGTCTCGAAGATTTATTGGTCGTTGAAACCGATGATGTCATCGTCGTCGCGCATCGCGGTGAATCCCAGCGCGTGAAAGAGCTGGTAACGGAATTAAAGCGGCGAAGCCGCAAGGAAGCCGCAGAGAATACGACGGTATACCGGCCATGGGGAAGCTATACGTTAATGGGGGAAGGCAAAGGCTATAAAATCAAAAAAATCAGGGTGACTCCCGGCCAGAAACTCAGTCTGCAATTGCATTATCATCGTAGTGAGCATTGGGTGGTAATTGGCGGGACGGCTAAGGTCACGGTTGCTCAAACGGAAAAAATGGTCCATCGTAATGAAAGCGTTTATATTCCGCCTACAACCAAGCATCGTTTGGAAAATCCGGGGAAAATACCGCTTGAAATTATTGAAGTTCAAAATGGGGATTATCTTGGAGAGGACGATATTGTCCGCTTTGAGGATAGTTATGGCCGAGTCCGGGAACAGGAGGATGTACAGTGAAATTAAAGCGAGACGCGTTTAAAGCTTATGATATCCGCGGGCGGGTGCCTGAGGAATTGAACGAGGAAATGGCCTATCGGATTGGCCAAGTTTTTTGCAAAGTCCTATCAGCCCAAAAGGTGGTGGTAGGACGGGATATTCGTTTATCCAGTCTGCCGTTGGCAAAAGCCCTGATCCACGGATTAACGGATGCGGGCTGTGATGTAGTGGACATTGGGCTGTGCGGTACCGAACAAGTTTATTTTGCCACTACTCATCTGGCGTTGGATGGCGGCATTATGATCACAGCCAGCCATAATCCCCAAGATTACAACGGTCTGAAACTGGTGCGAAAAGACTCCCGGCCGATTAGCGGGGATACCGGGCTGCGCGAGCTGGAAGAACAGGTCGTTGCCGAAAACTTTGCCCCACGGATTGTTCCGGCCGAACAGCGCGGTAAAATTACGCCGGTTGAGATCATGCCGGATTATGTGAAGCATCTTTTGACTTACATTGATTGCGCGAGCTTAAAGCCATTGCGGGTTGTGGTGAATGCCGGCAATGGTTGCGCCGGTCCGGTGATTGATGTTCTGGAAAAATGGCTGCCATTCGAATTTATCAAATTAAATCACCAACCCGACGGCGCCTTTCCGCAAGGAATTCCCAATCCGCTTTTACCCGAAAACCGGAAGGCGACGGCGGCGGCAGTCCGAAAGTATCGGGCGGACTTAGGGATTGCCTGGGATGGTGACTTTGATCGTTGTTTTTTCTTTGATGAAAAAGGAAAATTTATC
Organism: Bacillota bacterium; assembly: GCA_050115405.1. Lineage (GTDB taxonomy): Bacteria > Bacillota > UBA4882 > UBA8346 > UBA8346 > DATCLA01. The sequence continues at coordinate 1,348 of JASFQO010000469.1, read as the reverse complement.
GAAGGATATTATCTTGTTGGTTTGCTGGCGCAGGCGTTTTTAAGACGGCAACCCGGCGCCAAAATTATTCATGACCCACGCCTCACCTGGAATACGATTGAGTTAGTCAAGGCTTTGTGCGGTGAGCCGGTACAGAGCAAGACGGGACATGCTTTTATTAAAGAACGGATGCGCTTGGAAGACGCGGTTTACGGCGGAGAGATGTCGGCGCACTACTATTTTAAAGATTTCGCCTATTGCGACAGCGGCATGATTCCCTGGTTGCTTGTTGTGGAAAGTATGTGCTTTAAGAATCAGCTGCTTTCAAAGTTGGTTGGAGAAAGAGTATCGCGGTATCCCGTCAGCGGTGAAATCAACCGGAAAGTAAGTAATCCTTCGGAAATTTTAGCAGGGATTGAAAAAGCTTATGTTTCCAATAGCTTAGCGATCGACCGAACCGATGGTTTGAGCATTGAGTATAAAGAATGGCGTTTTAATGTCCGTATCTCAAATACAGAACCTCTTTTACGATTGAATGTGGAAAGCAGAGGCAATGTCAGGTTAATGAAGGAAAAAACAGAAGAGCTCCTGCAATTTATCGATAATTTTCAATCATCTTCTTGAAGAGCGGAACGAACTGTTTCAACAGAAGTGACCCCGTGCTTTTTGGTCCGTAACCATCCGGTAAAACAGCGCCATACATTAGCAGGATACTGCAGCGCAATCATCTGTAGTATTCCCATGGCGACACAACCAATGAATACAAAAACATCAATTGCCTTAGCTGCAGCTACAATGCGTTGTTTGTCTTTCGAGTCAGTTACCTGACTAAGATCGGTTTCCGTAATTTTTCGCGACAGTTTGGGCAAGGCAGTAGTCCGAAAATGATAAAAGAAACTGCCCAAAGTTTGTTTCAGGCTTTTAAATGTTACTTCAACTTTGAACCGGTAGCCATACAATTCAATAATTTGCAAGGCAGACACATTAAGATCGGAGCACATTAAGATAAAAGGAGTAGAACTGTGTTTTACCAGCACAAACCGGACAATACGGCCTAATGGTTTCCAAAGCAAATCCAAACAAAGGTACTGGATGGTCTCTTTTTTGCCATAAAGTACGACTTCGGCTTTGTTAAACCGTTCAGCCCAAGCTGCGAAGATTTCTTTAAAACGGATTTGCTCGCCATACTTTCGCGGACGACCACGCCGTTTTACGGTAACCTCGGGCGGCTGAGTAAAGGCTACAAAATTCGATTTTGCCCGTACAATCAAGGTCAGTAAAGATTTTCCTTGGCTATCAATTCGGGTTTAATATCAACTATAGCGGTCCCAATCCTAAACCAACCAGCTTTACTATCAATGGTCGGGCC
>JASFQO010000468.1:0-3114 GCA_050115405.1 Bacillota bacterium | reverse complement strand
GAACAAATTGGCGACCAGTTAGCAAATGACGAGCAGTACCCGGCGGCGCTTATGAAATACCGGTTAGCGCTCGCAAACGCTCACGCTTTGAATGATCAAGGGAGAATAGTGGCGCTTACCAAAAAAATTGCAATTACCAATTCAATTATTACCGGGGACGAGCTGATTGCCGTCGGTAACTATCAAGCGGCTTTAAATGATTATCTGCAAGCCAACACCAACGCTGTCGGTATTAATTGCCTCAGATATGGAGTAAATAAGAAAATTGCCTGGACTCAGCAGATGATGGAGTTGTTAAGTTTGGAACAAGTCGGGGATCAGGAGATGGGCTGTCGTAATTATGCAGCGGCCCGAGTGGTCTATCAATCGGCCCAAAATATCGCTTCGCGAATCGGCAATGGGGAAATCGCCGCAGTGTTGGCTGCAAAGCTTGATGAAGTCAACCGGAAAATTGCTCAACAAGCCAAGACTTCACCGATAATCGTCACCCGGCAGCGAAATTTAAAATAGCTACAACTCTCCGGGGAAACCGGTTTGGATCAAACGAAAGTACAGGTTGCCGGATTCGCTGTTTTATATCGGATTGATTGCTTTCATATTTATGGGTTTCACTATTTTGCAAGGAACGGGTTTGGAAGCTGGAATTAGCGATTTTGATATTTTATAAATAAGGCCGGTGACTTCCAGCTTCCAGTGAGACTTTAAGGCTTGAGTAGTTCCACTTTATTAAATTTTTCCGTGGCCCCGACGTGAATCCGAATCAATCCGTCGCGTTGTAAATTGTTAAGTGAATGGGAAATATCCAAAATACTGGCTCCGGAGGTTTCCTTCAGCCATTGTTCGCTAAATTCGGTCGGCCGATGATAGACATTTTCACAGAGTTTTTTTAATGCTTTTAATATTGTTTTGTCTAATTCCTTGCTCATAACATAACCTCCATTTGATATTGTAGGGTGAAAATTGCCGTCAAGTGATTTACACTCAAGAGTTTGTGCCTGCGAAGCAAGGCATGAACGTTAGGGTGAAAATAACTGTCAAGTAATTTACATTCAAGAGTTTGTGTCCGCGGCGTAGCACGGACATGAACGTTAGAGTAAAAAACAACCCTCCGCCTGAAAATTTGAGAAGGAAGGTTGGTTTATTTTTGACTGATCTTATGATCCTTAATTTAGTCGATTATATTATAACACTTTTAAAAAAAAATTACAAGTCACGAATTCGAACTTGAACTTAAAATGTTTGGTCGGGGTCAGGTGACTATTCCGGGGTAAAATTTATGGAATAGAATACATGAGTCAGGAGACCGGAGATTAACAGGTTTTCTCGAAGGACGAGCGAATAAATGGCTTCGTTATTCCTACCCCCGAATAGTCAAGCGAGGGTTGGAAGAGGATATTTTGTAAACAAAAAGAAGGAAAAATTCTACTTTTATGGAATAAATAATTAAGAAAGCATTGTGATAAAGGAGAAGCCGAATTATGAAAAAAATCATTTTAATAATCGGTTTTCTGATGTTGCTGACAACCCCGTCGTTAGTGGCGGCAAAAGATGACAACCAATATATTCAAATTGTTAAAAACGACGGCGGAAAGATCCTTGGTGGGGAAGAACTGAAAGATAACGACATAAGTTCCTTGCATTTGGAATGGTATGTTTTAAATGACCCGACCTGTCCGGTCCAGCTCATCGGGGCGGGAGTCCGTGAATATCAACAGATGGGCTCTTACCCATTGACCTATTATTACCAAGCTACCCTTCAATTGCAAGTTCAGGAGCGAGTGACCGCCTATCAAGTGAAGTTTCATTTATATAATGTCTTCGGGCAATTTCTGGATGAACTGGTAGTTTATAAAGTCCGCGATTTGGAAGCCAAAGAAATTTATCCGCAGGAAGAATTTTTTACCCGCATGGCGGATTATAATTTAGGAGCGTTATTAAAAGTAATTGCTTATATAACCTATATTCGTAAAGCGGACGGCTCCCTGTGGCGGTATCCCGAAAGTTCGGTGACCAAGATCGTCGCGGGATTGACTAATACCAAATAAAAAACTTAAATTAACGGTGGTTCTTTTGGGGGTTGACCAACAGCCAGATCCCAATGACGATTAAAAGTATCGGCCAACTATATTTCACCCAAGGCCATGGAAAAATATTTTTAATTAACAGGAAAAGGCCTAAGCCAATTAAAACAATACCGAGGGTGGGAAAACCGTTAGATTCGGAAGCTTGAGATCCGTTGCCGCCGTCGGTTTTCGCTTGGGATTGCGGCGGTCCGGTGGGGGAAATCACCTCAGGGCCGGAAGAGCCTGCATTGGTACGGCGTTCCGGAATCACGATCCAGGCGACAAGATAAGCGATGAGTCCCCAACCGCCCCAAACAAACATCATGATCCAAATTAGCCTGACGAGGGAAACATCAATTTTAAAATATTCAGCCAATCCGCCGGCCACCCCGGCGATCATCCGGTTATCCCCGGAACGGTACAATTTGGAATTCATCTTGGTCAGCCCACCCTTTCCATTAATAACGATTGGTTTCCACATGCGAAGCAAAGGCGCTGTGGTTATGAATTGACTCGAAACTTTCAATTTCAACCCAAAACCAGGTAATCCTGGGGTCGGAGCGAAGAGCCAGCACCGAATCGCGCAGCACATCTTCAACGAATTTGGGATTTTGATAGGCGGTTTCGGTAACGAATTTTTCATCTTCCCGCTTTAAGACCGGGTAAACCGGGCAGCTACCTTGAACGCGCAAGAGGGCGATTAAATCTTCCAGCCAGACGATTTGACCCGGGATATTAAACTTAATCAAGCAGCGAATCAGGGCGCGTTGGTTGTGGGCGCCAAAAGCGGAAATTTCTTTACTGCAAGGGCAGAGGGTTAATATCGGCAATTCGACTCCCATTTGATATTCAAAATGACGCGTCGGTAGCGTTAGAGTGCCCTTAAATTCGCCTTGATAATCCAAGTAACCGAGTACTTGACTGACCGGAGCCGGTAGAGGCAGAAAATAACGGAACTTCAAACTGATTTCCGCTTCGGCCACTTCGAGATTGGCGCAGAGGCCGGTTAACAATTGCCGGATTTCCTTGCCGCTAATCGGTTTATCACTCC
>JASFQO010000467.1:0-3122 GCA_050115405.1 Bacillota bacterium | reverse complement strand
CTTTGCCGCGCCGTTCGGCATCTATCTGCCTAATACCAGGAAAAAAAATAATTTTATCGTACCGGATTTAACTTTGGTCTGTGAAAAAATCGAAGGGGATAAATATTATGGCGTTCCGCCAATGGTGGTAGAAATCGTCTCTCCTTCCAACAATCCTGGGGAATTGCAAAAAAAATTCAAGCTCTATCAAACCCTGGGCATTCGGGAATACTGGTTGATTTATCCCGATACTAACACCGTATCTGTATTTCGACTCAATCAAAACAATCGCTATGAATTTGCGGATTCATACACACTCCCCAGTCCGGACGAGCCAGATGTAACAGACACCAATTCCAAAATCAAGGTAGGCGTCTTTGATGACTTATGGATTAATTTTGATCGAATATTCCCGGCTGAAAGTTAAAATGGAGGCTCCCAGCGGAAACACTTTTGGGGGGAAATGAGCCGTTCCCCCAAATTTCCCCCAAAACAGATTAAAACACCCCTATTTTTTGGGGGTAATCGAACACAATTGAACATTATTTTCCCTGATAAATCGGCATATGAAAAAATGTAAAATCAGCTTTTGGGGAATCGTAAACCGCAGGTTGCGGGTTCAATTCCCATCGCCAGCTCCAGTTAAAACAGTAAATCCGGGGAACCGGATTTTTTTATTTGCCACAAAGTTGTTGTTTTCGTTATCTCCCTGAATAGACGACACGAAAATTAATTTTCACCAGCAGAAACCATTGCTCAAGAAGCTGGATGAAAAAGTAGTTTTCAGGGTAAATATATCTCATTGCATTTGCTACCGGTATCCGCCGCGGGGAAAACATTACTTTAAAAAAGAGTCCGAAGTCTTGTGAATACTGAATAAATCGCCGGAAATCGGCAGGACAAATGCATGAAAAAGACGAATAAATCTATGATAACCATGCCTTTAGAGTTAATCATGTATCGAAAAAAAGGGAACCAATTACCATTAGAAAACTTTCATTTGCCGTTCGACGGACTGGAAATATTTTTACAATACCCAATTCAATTCGAATATAACAATAATTTGGTTGCGGAATAATTGTGACATTATTAGCAAACATGGTAATATGGTCTCATTTGACGGTAATGTTTCGTAATTTTTACAAGTCGGGAGGAATTCAAATTGAATACTCAATATAAAGTTTTATCTGAGACTGACAAGACAATTCTGAAATCATACCAAAATATTGTAGAAGGGTTATCGGATTATTTGGGCGAAGGATTTGAACTTGTATTACATAGCCTTGAAAATCTGGATCAATCCGTCATTAAAATTATGAACGGTCACTATTCCGGGCGGTCAGAGGGCTCTCCAATCACAAATTTGGCTCTGAACATGCTGTCAAAATTTCAGGAAAACGACGGCTACAACTATCTGTCCTATTTTAACCGTAACAAAAAAGGAGTTATGCTAAAATCTTCTACCATCGCAATCGAGGGTGAGAACAAACGCATTATCGGCTTCCTTTGTATAAATTTTTACTACGATACGCCAGTCGAAAGACTGATCAACAACATGATCCAGACTGAAACCAGTTCGTCGGCGGTCGAAACCTTTTCAGACAACGCCGAGGAATTGGTGTTGAATGCTTTAGCCGAGGCAACGGCAAAAGTTCATAATGACGCAAGCATTTCAAACGTCAATAAAAATAAAGAAATCGTCGCTTATCTGTATCATAAGGGAATATTCAATTTAAAGGATGCCGTAGTCATAACCGCCAACAATCTGGGTATCTCGAAAAACACGGTATACCTCCATATCAGAGGCTTGAGCAATAAGGAAAGGCCTTAACAAATCATCAGAGCCTAAATCCCACGGCTTCCGCCCGCCCTCCGGGCCTTGAAGCACAGCCCGTTTTCACGAGATATCATGTGGTAAATTCATTCATACATCTCCCGTTGAACCGATTTACGGACCTGCTTCAAACCAGTATTAAACCGTTGATATCAGCCAGTTATTCCGATTGTGCAATACATATAGGCCAAGACAATCAACAATAACAGCCGGCCAATTATATTTCTAATATTTTCCAAGTTTAAGATTAACCATAATTTATTGAATGTAAATTTTCTCATTCATAGTTAAATTAATAACAAAACAGAAAAACAATTATTATTTTGGCCGAATGGCTTTTTTCATTCTGTCTAAGGTTTCCCTAATCGTGGAGCGAGGACAGGCAAGATTGACGCGAATGAAGCTTGTCCCCTCAACGCCGAAGCCAATACCGGACGATATAAAGATGTTCGCATTTTTAGCAAAAAAGTCTCCCAGCGCCTGACCGGATAAGCCTAGCCCCGTACAATCGATCCACGCAAGATACGTGCCTTCCGGCCGGACAACCTTTAATGAGGGAATGTTCTTTTCTAAATAGTCAGTCAGGTAATCCAGATTGCCCTTGATGTAAGCCAAAAGCTTCTCCAGCCATTCTTCTCCAGACTCATAGGCGGCCCGGAAAGCGGCCATGCCAAAGATGTTGGGACGCTTGCTATCTCGTGAGACCAGTTCTTTGCTGTATTTTTCCCGCATTTGGGGGTTTGATATAACGTTTACAGATATCTGGAGCCCCGCCATGTTAAATGTTTTGCTGGGGGACAGACAAGTGATGGTATTTTGGGCGATCGCTTCACTGATGGAGGCGATGCAAATATGCTGATGGGGTTTGTATACCATATCGCAATGAACCTCATCCGAGGCAATGATAACATTGTTCCGGACGCAGATCTCGCCGATACGCGTCAGCTCCTCTTTGGTGAAGACGCGGCCTGTCGGGTTATGGGGATTGCAGAGGATCAGCATTTTGGCCTTCGGCTTTTTGGCCTTTTCCTCCAGGTCTTCAAAGTCTATGGTATATTTGCCGTCCTCGTAAATCAATGGGTTAGGCACTACTTCACGGTCATTGGTTTCCGTTAGCTCGGTAAAAAGGCAAAAAGCAGGGGTTTGAAAGATCACCTGATCGCCTTTCTGGGTAAAGGCGCGAACCGTGCTTCCCAATGCTGATATGACGCCGGGGGTGTAACTGAGCCATTCTTCTTTGACCTGCCAATGGTAGTGGCGTCCACACCACATTATGAAAGGATCATACCAGCCAGGACCGGGGGCAACA
>JASFQO010000466.1:0-3123 GCA_050115405.1 Bacillota bacterium | reverse complement strand
GTTGAAGATTACTTTTTTTCCAAAGGGCAATTACCCGTTGAAATTAAACTTGGATCAATGGCAAATTTCATTTTGAATATGATGATTATGATAAAAAGGTCGGGATTATTCTGATTGCCCAAATTCCTGAATTGAAGCGGGAATTGAAGCTGTGTTTGGACTCCGGCAGCAGCGCGTTTGATAATGGCAAACCGTACGGGACGTTGAGAGCGAGGAATATGCCGGAACTGCCGCAAGAAGTCCGGGCTGTTAAATATAATCAGGTTGTGATTGACGGATTGGCGCTAGGGCCAACCGGTTTTAGAGTAAAGGATTATTCGGAACCGCCGATCGATGGCTTTATGGGATTTAATTTTTTTAATAGCTATAAAGTTTTTGTCGATTTTGACCAAAAGGTTCTATTAGCAAAGAAATATTGATTTTGAATGGCAAGAAGGGCGTCCAAATTGAAATAATATGGGATTTGGCTGCTAAATTGATAAAATAGGCAAGGTTGAAAATTAAAGATAAGGAGAACGGTATTGTATTCAAGTCTATTATTTGAAAACGATCATTTTATTATTGAACATTCTGTAAAATATCGTATTCCAGGTTATTTGTTTGTCAGTCCAAAAGTTGAAGTATATTCTCTATCGGAATTATCGGATGAAGCGTTGCCATGTTTAGGGACGGCCTTGTCGATAGCTGTAAAAGCGGTGGAAACAATCATAAAACCCATCAATGTTTATTATGCGAAATTCGGGGAGTCGGGATGTCCGCTTCACTTTCATATTTTTCCGAGAACTCAATGGATAACGGAGTTGTATAATGAACGATTTATCAATAAGGACTTGATTAGTGGCCCCGTTTTATTGGATTGGGCAATTGCTCATTTTGAGAAAGAAAAAGCAATAGTTGATAAAGAACTGGAAATACAAAAAGTATTGGTTGCGATGAGGGATTGTTTTGCTAACTTAACTTTCACAGGTTAAATAACTCTACGGAGCGTTTATTGAAAAAAATTCTGTCAGCAGTTATCCTTGGTATGTGGAGGTGAGCGCTATGGATTGCGGGAAAGTTGGAAAATTGATTTTATATTTACGCAAAGAGAAAAATATGACACAAAAAGAAGTCGCTGACGCCATGAAAATTAGCGACAAAACAATCTCTAAATGGGAGCGCGGCTTGGGCTGCCCGGATGTATCTTTGCTCAGCGAACTTTCTCACATATTAGGAGTGAATATTGAAAAAATTCGCGGAGGCAATTGACAGGCATCTGCGCGGCAAGGAAGTCTGAGGCCTTTATCCGATGCTCCTTGATGAAACCTGTTATTTCCTGACGATTGATTTTGACGGGGAGGGATGGCGGAAAGATATCGCGGCGGTGCGCGGCGTATGTGACGAGAACCGGATTCCTTGCGCCGTGGAGCGGTCCAGTTCCGGCGACGGATTATAAAAGGAGGGATACTGCCATCATCAGGCAAATGATCGATTTGATCAAAAATCCGGCATTAATGTAGTATTAAAAGCTAATATTCATCAGAAATTCGCCATAATTGACCAAAGGCTCGTCTGGTATGGCAGTATCAACCTGTTAAGCTTCGGTAACGCCGAGGAAAGTATCATGAGGCTGGATAGCCCGAATATCGCCTATGAGCTGATGAATGCTATTTAATTATTTTACCCTTTTTAGCGGTAAGGATAATGAGAGGCGATCCAATTTGCTTTCAATGCGGTTAAGGGTTTCGTTCATCCGGTCATTAACATCGAATTGGACTTCTCTGGCGTCAAACAGGGCTTTGATTTTTTCGCCCTGGTCGTGTTCCATGTTAACCAGTCGGTTCCTAATTTCATTTTGACCATTTCTAAGTTCGTTTAGACTATTAGCGAATTCATTTTGGGTATTACTGAATTCGGTTTGACTTTTGGCGAATTCGTTTTGGGTATTTCTAAGTTCGTTTTGACCATTGGTGAGTTCGATCTGACCATTCTTAAGTTCGGTTATTTCCTGGTTTAATTTGACAAGATGGTGTATCACAAGATCTAATTTGTCGTTTTCCACTCCATTATCCCCTCCTTATTTTTGCTAAATTCGCTTCCGGATGTCGCATTACCTTTTTTTATTCCACATATTTAAAACAGCTCTAAACTCTCAGTTCTAAACTGTTTATAAGCTTCTCCATATCCTCCGGAAGCGGCGTCGTCAGTTCCGGAACTTTAAATGCTTCAGTGTTAAAAATCAATTTCCCCGCATGTAAGGCCGGACGGTTAATTGCGGCGGATTTTATTCCGTAGGTCGGGTCGCCGAGTAGGGGGCAGCCGATATGGGCCAGATGAATCCGGATCTGATGGGTACGGCCGGTCTTTAGTTCCAGTTCCAACAGGGAGGCGTCCCGAAATCGCCGGATAATACGGTAGGCTGTCTCCGCGGCTTGACCGTTTGGCGCAATACAGCGCCGGCCACGAATTTGGCCGATTGACGCGCGTATAATCCCTGATTCCGGGTTGGGATTTCCCTGGACAAGGCAATAGTAAATCCGTTTAATCCGGTGTTCTTGAAGCGTCTTGCTTAATTGGGCCTGGATGGCGGCGCTTTTGGCGAAGATTATCAACCCGGAGGTTCCATAGTCCAGTCGGTTGACCGGACGGACCTTGATTGGGAGATTTTGTTGCTGGAAATAGGCGGCGACCCGATTGGCCAAGGTGCCGGAAGTGATCTTGCCGGAAGGGTGGACGGGTAATAACGCCGGTTTATTGAGTACCAGCAGTTGCTCGTTTTCATAAATAATGGCAATGGGCTGTGGTTCGGGCGTTAAGGTTTCCGTATATTCCGCACCGGCATAAACCTGCACTAAATCTCCGTTTTTGACCATGGCCTCCGAATGGGCCGGACGGCGGTTAAGCTTGATTTGGCCTTTAAAAAAAGCTGTGCGGAGACTGCGCCCCGAGAGTTGAGCGGCGGCTTTTAAAAACTCCCGGAGCAGGCCGGGGGTTGTGGCGGTATATTTGGTTTCAAAAATCAGTTTGGACTTGCTTTTCATTTTGCCCCTAGAAGCAATAACCAACATGCCTGCACTCCGTTAGCAGGCACAAAGGTTGATGGTAAAATGGGAGAACCTATTTTTCCACGCTGATAACCGTATT
>JASFQO010000465.1:0-3132 GCA_050115405.1 Bacillota bacterium | reverse complement strand
GGATTGCAACATTTGGAAAACCGGACTAAAAGATCATTAACTCCCCGGACTTTAACCCCATAACTGGATGGACGCTGCCGAAAGTTTTTTTTCTCCTCAACACCGGTCGGCGGCGCTTTGAAAGACGGTTCCTTCTCCCCCGCCAACTTCCCGATTACCAAGTTGGGAGTTATTTTTTGGTCACCGATAGCCGCTACCAAATCTTCGATACTGTTAAAACTTAATCTTTTGGCGCCTTCCAACAAAACATCCGTACGCAGGTTTTCAGTAACTTCCATTCCCTGCTTGCGTAGTTCTTTTTCGAGCATTTCCCGGCCTAAGCGAATATTTTCCGTACGGTACTGGTCCCGCATCCATTGGCGGATGCGATTCTTGGCTTTGGAAGTTTTGACAAACTGCAACCAATCCCGGCTCGGCCTACTCTGCTTGGAACTGATGATTTGGACCATATCGCCGTTTTGCAACTGATAATCAAGCGGCATCAACCGCCCGTTGACTTTCGCTCCGGCGCATTGATGCCCTAATGTGGTATGGATAATATAGGCAAAATCGACCGGAGTGGCGCCGGCCGGTAAACTTTTCACATCGCCATTGGGGGTAAAGACAAAAACTTCATCCATAAACAACCCGATTTTCAAGGTCTCCATAAACTCTTCGCTATCACTCATTTGTCCCTGCCATTCGATCAAATGGCGTAACCAGGCGATTTTTTCCCGCAGATCGTGGTCGTCGGGACCGTTTTCTTTATAAAGCCAATGGGCGGCAATTCCATATTCGGCAGTCCGGTGCATCTCCCAAGTCCGGATTTGAATCTCGAACTGTTCCCCGCCCGGCCCAATAACGGTAGTATGCAACGACTGATACATATTGGATTTTGGCATGGCGACATAATCTTTAAAACGGCCGGGGATCGGTTTCCAAAGCGTGTGGGCAATCCCTAATACTTCATAACAATCCTGGACGGTTGGGACAATGACCCGCACCCCCATCAAATCATAGATTTCACTGAAATCTTTCCCCTGCTCCTGCATCTTCTGATAAATACTGTAAAAATGTTTGGGCCGGCCCTGAATCTCGGTTTTTAGCCCAATCTCGGTCAAAGCGTCCCTTAAAGTTTGTTTAATCTGTTGAATATAAGTCTCGCGTTCCTGCCGTTTTTTGGCGACTTTATTGACCAAATCATAATAGACTTCCGGTTCTAAAAAACGCAAGGCCAGATCTTCCAATTCCCACTTAATCCTCCACATGCCTAACCGGTGCGATAAAGGCGCGTAAATCTCCTGGGTTTCTTTGGCAACCCGTTTCTGTTTGCCTTCGGGAAGATATTTCAAGGTCCGCATATTATGAAGCCGGTCGGCCAACTTGATAATGATGACCCTTAAATCCTGGGTCATCGCCAAAAACATTTTACGCAAATTTTCCATTTGTTGTTCTTGCTTGGTCTGAAAATTCAGTTTGGAAAGTTTGGTAACCCCATTGACCAGCATGGCCACAGTCGCGCCATATAGTTTGGAAATCTGCTCAATATTGACTGCGGTATCTTCCACCACATCATGCAACAAAGCGGCAATTACCGTGGTGGTGTCCATTGCCAATTCATTCACAATCACCGCCACTTCCAACGGATGTTGGATATAAGCTTCGCCCGATTCGCGTTTTTGCCCCTGGTGCGCTGCAGCGGCAAATTCACAGGCGGCTTTGATTTTAGCAATATCCGCCTCGGATTTGTTACTTTTCAAACGTTCCAGCAGTTCTTCAATAGTCAATTACTTCACCTGCTTAAGTCTTAAGTCAAGACTTGATAGTCCGCACATCCTTCAAATTCAGTTGCACTGTGGTCGAACCGTTCCAGACATTTTCCTCCGGGCAAAAAGCCAAGTCCACCTCCTGGGTAAAGGCCAGTTCCGGATGTAAGAACCCCAAGTTAAACCCAATCCCTTCCCGAATCGTATCGGCAGACTTCACTTTCACCTTTAGGTGCTTGCCATTTTCACCCACACTGCGTAGGTCAACGAGACTCACATCGCAACAGCCCAAAACCGGCGTCGGATTACTTGGCCCGCACGGCGCCAATTTATCTAACTCCCGTACCAGGTCCAAAGTGACTCCGTTGAGATCCACCAAGCTTTCCACCCGTAACGTCGGCTGTAGGTCTTCCGGACCCAAACTTTCCTTCGCCAATTTTAAAAAAGCGGTTTTAAATTCGGGAATACGGGCGCGTCCGATCGACAATCCGGCGGCAAATTCATGTCCGCCGAATTTATTTAAATAGGCGCCGCACCGCTCCACCGCAGCAAACAAATTAAATCCGGCGATACTCCGGCCGGAACCCCGTCCTTCCTCACCTTCCAACCCGATGAGGATGACCGGCTTATGATAGAGTTCCACCAGACGGGAGGCGACAATACCAATCACACCCAAATGCCAACCCTCTCCCGCCAAAACCAGGGCATATTCCTCCTCAAGTTGCGGTTGAGCCGCGATTTGCGCCTGCGCTTCCGCGAGGACCGCATTTTCAATTTCCTGTCGGTTTTGGTTCTCCAGGTCCAAATCTTTAGCTAATTGTCTGGCCTGCAAGGCATCGGCGGTTAAAAACAATTTCACTCCGACACTGGGATTGCCGAGGCGGCCGGCGGCATTGATCCGCGGCGCTAAAATAAAGCCGATATGGCCACAGTTAATATCCCGGCCCCGTAAACCTAAGACTTCAATTAAGGCCGCCAGCCCGACATTATTGGTCTGATTCAACTGCTCCAGCCCATATTTCACCAGAATCCGGTTTTCGTCCAGCAATGGGACAATATCCGCTACCGTGCCAAAAGCCACCAGATCCAAATTACTAAGCAAACGAGGCCCAATTTCCGGGATGAGCCGCGCCAACCCCTGCAACAATTTGAAGGCTACCCCAACCCCGGCCAATTGAGGAAACGGATACCCGCAGCCGGGAACTTTCGGATTGATAATCGCATAGGCGTCCGGCAAGGCCCCCTGCGGTTCGTGGTGATCGGTGATAATCAAATCAACGCCCTGTTCTTTTAAGTAGGCGGCTTCGTCCCGCGCGCTAATCCCGCAATCGACGGTAATAATTAACCGGACTCCCTTGGCAAATGCCTTTTGCAGCGACGTCAGATG
>JASFQO010000464.1:0-3133 GCA_050115405.1 Bacillota bacterium | reverse complement strand
GAATTCTTTTAATTCCGTTTTCCATTTAATTATAAAGTAAACAGTTAAAAAATCAATACCTAAAATGTTAAGTCACCTTACAACCGACCTATTTCCAGTACTGTTTCGGCATATTCCCGGAGGCATTCTTTAACCTGAGCGGCGCCATCATTGCCATCATAATCAGACAGGACAAATTCATACAAGACGGCGTCATGGACCAAATCGGCGCAATGAACGGTTTTAATTTCCGGTTGGGCAAAATAGTAGTTATCCCGCATTTCCACGCGATACTCTTTTTCCATAATAAATTCCGCCTTGCCGGCCTTGTCCTTAACCCAATGCGTTTCGCATCCGGCAAGTTCTTGAGTCAAATCCGCCATACTGTAGCCAACGGGCTTTTTCTCAATTGTGAGCCTCAGATAGCTGTTGGTATTTTGATATTTGGCGCCAACGCGTTTTTGGACGACCGGCCTGATGTCATAAGTTATATATTTATACTTCATTTGATAGGCGCCCAGTTTAGCGGGGAAAGAGACCGGAAAGCCGATTTCCTTAGTCAACTTACGATCGCTCATTTTAAAGGAGTGGGTATACGAGTAAAAAGACGGGTTGCTATAATTAAGCTCACCGATGTATAGTTTCGGCTGGCCCAGCCGGTCTTGGCGCACTTGATACTCCCTGACCTTTCCGAGTCTCCGCCAAACCGTCGCATCCTTAAAGAACTCTACCGGTTGAGAGTAATCTTTTTTGGCGTTACCCGCAGTAAATATCCCGACGCTTTTGCGCCGGGCCGCCACCCTAAAACTGCCCGAGGCGTCAAAAGCCTTACTAAACACCAGTTCTTCCCGGACCCGGTCCACAAAGTAATCTCTGCCCTCTAAAGCAAGATTGTCACGTTTCAGCACTGTCAAGGTATCGTAATCGACATCCTTCAGCTTCACCCGGACCGGATACTCCAAAGTCCCTTGGGCCTTCAAATAATATTTGGTATCGTCGACCGGTTCTTTCAAAGTTACTTCCCCTTTTTGGGGATCATAGCGCCAGGCGTCCGCTTTTAAGACCTTGTGCCGGTCCCAGGACAAATTTTCGTAAACTGTAATCTGATCAATTCGCGCGTAGACCAAAGGCATAAAATAAAGCGGCTGATCCTGGGTTAACCGAAACAGACGGCTTTTAACCGTCCCCCCGGGATTTTCCGCGCGGGCAATCCGGGTTGTCGCAGTTTCAACAGCAACCGCCAACGGTAATAGGAGGACTAATAAAAACGGCATTACTTTCTTCAAATTAAACATTTCGCTACCACCTCATAATTGAAAATACCCGGCCGGGTTTAATTTGAATATAAGCGAAGACCGTCCTTTTGACTATGGTCCGAAAGTATACTTTAGCCTTAAATTTAGCCATTCTCCCAAAGTAGTATTCACCGGTCGCCACGTAAAATATTGGTTAATTCAATGCGGTTCCGGGCCTTGGTCTTTAAAAAAAGATTGGAGATATGTTTTTTTACCGTGGAAACGGCAATAAATTTTTCCGCGGCAATTTCATGATTGGTCTTACCGGTCAAAATAGCTTCGGCAATTTCTCTTTCCCGTTTTGAAATCCCGTAATGCGCAATTACGGCGGGAGAAATCAGCGTCATCAGACCCGGCTCCGCCTCATTTACCGACTGTGACCGATTAAAACGAATTTTTGTTCCCTGAATCACCAAAGCCAAACCAACCAGACCGTAAAGTACTGTCGAACCATAAAAACCATTAGGCAGACTGTCATAAAAATAAGCAAGCCCACCCAAAGAATTATCCAATACCGCCACCGGAAGACCGACTCCCGCCAAAACCACTAAAAACACTGCTACTTTAGTCCATGGTTCCGGAATCCTCCGGCGATACCTGACTAAGATCATTGAAGCCACCAGCAACAGCATTCCCAGTTAAAGCAGAGAAATTTGATAGACCCAATTCAGATCAGCAATTACTTTGGCTTGTTTCATAGCCGGAATCAGCAGATAAAGAGGGAGAAATACCGCCACAAACCAAACATTCCCGACAACCTTTGGCAGAATCAAACCGGTTAACTCCAAAACCAATCCGGCATAGGTGAAGATTGTCAGGCCGATTGCATAAAGCACCAATAGCCACAAAAAAAGACTATAGATAAAATAGTAACGCACTGTAAAAATATTGCGCAGCAAAAAATCGCTAATCAAAATTGTATTGATTAGGCTATAGGAGACGAAAAAACGGCCCAGCCACCTGAACCGGGCCTCATTCGGACGCTGCCGACATACTCTAAAAAGCAAGCATACTGCAACCAGTCCCATCCCCAGGGTGAGCGCCATATAAACAGAACTGAACATTTTCACGTTAATCTCCATTCCTTTCGTTGGACTCCAGGCATAAAGCAGCGTGCGAAGTAACTTTCAATCCTTTTTTTAATTAAAACAAATTTTAGTAACAAGTAAAACAGGGCTATCCTTTTTCAATAAAGAATAGCCCCGGTTAAGTGGTTAGGTCTTGAGGTCAAAAATATGATCATGACCCATAGCGTTTTCAGCGGCAAACTCTGTTTCCCGCCCGTCTTCACCCATTTTCACGCAGCGCTTCCGTATAAGCCTCCAACGTCCTCCGGTCAAAACAGATCAACAACACCCGTTTAAGCCCGCTACTGCCGTTTCCGCCTTTAAAAGCGGTGATTGTCCGGATGGCAATCCCGGCGGCGCGCTGAACCGGAAACCGGTAGACGCCGGTACTGATGGCGGGAAAGGCAATCGTCTTTACACTGTTCTCTACCGCCAGTTGCAGGGAATTGCGATAACAATCCGCCAAAAGTTGATCCTCGCCGGCATTGCCGCCACGCCAGACCGGACCAACCGTATGAATTACCCAACGGGCCGGCAACCGGTATCCCTTGGTAATCTTGGCCTGGCCGGTCGCGCAACCGTTCAAGGCGCGGCATTCCGCCAGCAATTCGGGTCCGGCCGCCCGGTGAATCGCTCCATCAACTCCCCCGCCGCCCAGTAACGAAGTGTTGGCGGCATTAACAATGGCGTCGACTTCCAGTTTGGTAATGTCCCCTGAAACGATCTCAATACATCGCATTAACGCATCCTTCCATTAACGTCCCTGCCTTGCATCAAAGCCCATTTTCCCAC
>JASFQO010000463.1:0-3154 GCA_050115405.1 Bacillota bacterium | reverse complement strand
AAACGATCTCCAGCATTCTTCATTCAGTTTAAGTGACAACGCAATGGGCGGCTTTTCACGGCGCATCAGCCAATCCGGCAAATTTCGCCCCCTTTCAGCGCTTTCGGATGGCTTCGTTATACCTACCTCTGAATAGTCACCCTGGAACGGCAGGATATAGCGGCCTGAAAGCGAATATTGTTTTATCAGTAACAATAGAATGTTATTATAAATTGTATGGGACTTTCCGGGAGGCGGGAGGGTTGTGGATGAATACTATCGATATGGCGCGCGAATTTGCCAAATCTTTAGCTAATTGTCCGGAATACTTGAATTATAAAAATGCCAAAGAAAACTTGGAACGCCATGAAGCCGCTCAAATGATGTTTAACGACTTTCGCCGAAAACAAATGGAGCTGGAACGGCGCAAGATGAACGGCGAGCAATATTTGGAAATGGCAGAAGGGGAATTGCGTAAATTATCGGAGGTAGTCAACCTCAATCTATTTGTGAGGGACTATCTGATGGCCGAATATCAATTTACCAAGTTGATGATGGAAA
This sequence comes from Bacillota bacterium, assembly GCA_050115405.1. Classification (GTDB taxonomy): domain Bacteria; phylum Bacillota; class UBA4882; order UBA8346; family UBA8346; genus DATCLA01. Next base: position 2,614 of record JASFQO010000463.1, on the reverse strand, counting down.
TTCAACAGTTGCTTGCCAATGCGGTGGAGGTCAAGCTCCCGACAGGAAATTAAGCGCCAATACTAGTAAGTCGCCAAAAAGGATGTGAAAAAATGAGAGGGATAACTCGTACCGGGCTTTGGCTCTGCGGTTGTTTCTTATTGTTAACCGGGTTCTCCTGGTCACGATTACCGCGTTTGGGACGGATCGAACCTGCCAAATATCCCCTGACTCCGATTGCCAATCATACGCCCTGGGGGTTTAAATCCGCCAAGAAATATTGGGGCAGTATGCAGCAGATTAACTTGGAAGTGGACAAGTTAAAGCAGTTTACCAATTTACCGGAATTAGGCATGAAAAATCCTTATACCGGTTATATTGTTTTGGGAGACGAGGGGCAGAAGTTTGGGTTTATTGTGGATATTTTCGGTGAAGAGAAGCGGCTCTATATTGATACGGACGGGGACGGCAGTTTTGCCCGCGAAAAGTATACGGTGTTATTGAACGAATGGTATGGCGCGCAATTATATTGGGTAATGGCGCCGGAGCCAATCCGCTTGAATGTCTGTTACCGTTCGTGGCTGGGCCAGGCTAATCCGGTGGAAATTAATGCCCTTGGCTATATTTTTAAACCGGGGTTGTTGGGAAAAACTCGTCCGTTTTTATTGGTGGAGGTCCGTACCTGGTTTTTGGGGAAAATCAAAGAGGATGGCGTGGTCAAATTAGTGGCGGTGGTTGACCGCAATCAAAACGGGCGGTATGACGACCCGCAAGACATGCTGTTTATTGATTACAATAATGACGGGTTTTTTAACAAAAAGGAAGGCATCCAGCGGAAAAGAGGAGTCAGACTCAGGGGCGCCAAACAAAAGTTATCATTTGATTGGAGTTCCTATCCGGATGTTCTGAAAGTGGAGGAGGAGAACTGATGGTAACGAAGAAAATAGTCCGTTGGTCGCTGGGTCTGGCCTTGCTGATTAGCTGTTTTCCGCTGGTGGCGGGAGCGGCGCCGAAAGAGAATTTTACAACTGTGGTCTTGAAAAATGGGATTACCGTTAAGTATAAAGTGATGAAGGGCCAACCGAAGGTGTCGATGTATGCGGTTTTTCCGATTGGAATGAATTATGATAAAGCCAAAGGAATTGCGCACCTTACCGAGCATTTGGCGTTTCGGGGCGGTTCGAATTATACTTACCATGAGATCGCCGCCGAAACTATCCGCCAAGGCGGGCTGTTTAACGGATTTACTTCGTTTTATAACACCGCTTACAATTATGTGGTACCGAAAGATAATTTCGCGGCGGCGTTTAAAGTTTTTAACGCTTCTTTGTGGCAGACCACGCTGAACGTCACCAATATGGAGATGGAAAAGAAAATTATTGTCTATGAGTTGGATATGGGGTATGCGTCGCAATATGCTTATTATCCGATTATTCGTTATTTCTATCCCGATATGTATCATTCCAAGGAGACACTGGCCGAAATCACCGTGGCTGATTTGCAGGAATTCCATCGGACCTACTACCGACCGGGAAACGCTACCTATATTATTGCCGGCGATTTTGACCCCCAAGCAGCTTGCGCCGTGTTGGAAGAGATTCAAGACCCTGCCGTGGGCAAACCTCAAAGGTCCAATCTCAGGGAAGCCAAAGCCTTAAATTTTCACCAGGGGGAACAGGTGGAGGAGCGTAATTTAACGCCGTATCATTATCAGATTTTAATGGCTTATGATTTAGGCGGTTTGACTGCAAAAGAGCGAATGGTTTTAAAGCTGCTTAGCTATATTTATGGTTCCGACTGGAAAATTGATTACCAAGAAAACAAATATAAGATTTATAACATGGTGGCCCGGACGGTCGGCGTGCGGGACTATTTCGGCATTTATTACCTGGAACGGTCATTGCCCTTTACCGAGGAGAATTACCGGGCCGAAAAGGAAAACATGCAAAATTATATCCATGAATTTAAAAAAATCGATTTTAGACGGCAAGTTAAAAATTTTATCAAATTGATTAAACGGGAGCGCGTCAAAAGTCAAGCCACGGCGGAAAGCGCGGTGAACTATGAAGTGCAACGTCTGACCGACCCCGACAGTATTAATGTGGATTCTTTGGCAACCTTGAAGTCCTTGAAAAAACGGGATTTGGATAACGTCATTGCCAAGTATCTGAGCAAACCTCCTACTACATGGATTTTAGTTAAGAATAAACCGGGAGGGAAAGCGAAATGAAGTTGAAAACAAGGCTGCTTTTCATTTTGATCATCTTTTTAGCTGCGGCTTTGCCGGTGGGAGCGGAGAACCTGCCGTGGATTGAACATCTGACGGTTAGCGGAATGAAGGTATTATTGCAACGCACCGGGTCTGAACTTTTGGAAGTGTCCTTGTTGTTGAAATCCGGCAGCGGACTTGACCGGGAGTCCCAACAGGGCGCCGCTTTGGTGATGAATTCATTGGTTAATATCAAATTAGGCGATGAAAAAGACGAATATGCCGACATCACGTTGAATACGTATCCCGATTACACCGTGATTAATTTTGCGACCACTAAGTCGGAATTAACCCGAGTATTGCGGGAAGTCCGGGAATTATTGACTTTGCCTTTGTATAATTATGATATTATTACGGATTTGAAAG
>JASFQO010000462.1:0-3170 GCA_050115405.1 Bacillota bacterium | reverse complement strand
TCGTCTCACTCCCAAAGCGCCGTTACCGCTCAAACTGTCGGTTTTGCTGTAAACGGCGTCTTTCGTCTTTTCTATATTTTGCGTCAAAAAAATCTGGCTATGCATGAGACTAATAATGACGGTAAAGCCGGTTCTCCGCAATAAATTGACAGACCGCGTCCGGTACCAGATAACGGATCGAACGATTGTAGATCATTTCCACCCGCAGCCAAGTCGAAGAAATATCAATGAGCGGCGCTTGAAGGACTAAAATCCGGTCCAGATACTCCCTGAGAAACGGCGGCCACTCCGTTTCATTTTTTAAAATAGGATATCCGGGCCGAAAGGCGGTAATAATTTTGGTCTCGTGTAAAAGCTCCCGATAATTCTTCCAACTATGCAACTCCAACAACGAATCGAATCCCATGATAAAGGCGGCCTCATCCCCGAAGCCCTGGCCTTTCAACTGTTTAACTGTATCAATAGAATAAGAGGGCCCTTCCCGGTCCAACTCGACCCGGGATACTTCAAAGCAAGGATTGGCGGCGATCGCCAACTCCACCATCCGCAAGCGGTTGACGGCCAAAGTCGCCACCTCGCCAATCTTATGCGGTGGAATCGCCGCCGGGACAAAGACCACTTTCGCCAGGTCGAATGCTTCCCGGGCCTTTTCCGCCAAGACCAAATGGCCAAAATGGATTGGGTCAAACGTCCCGCCAATAATGCCAAACATACTCATCGCGTCACCTTCAATCCCTTTATTCCCGAATCTGGCCGTCGCCATAGATCAGATATTTGATAGTAGTCAAGGCCTCCAGCCCCATCGGCCCCCGGGCATGCAATTTTTGGGTGCTGATCCCGATTTCGGTGCCGAAACCGAATTCAAAACCATCGGTAAACCGGGTTGAAGCATTAACATAGACCGCGGCGGCGTCGACCTCCGCCAAAAACCGGCGCGCATTATGGTAATTTTGGGTCACAATGCATTCCGAATGTTTCGTACCGTACCGGCTGATATGGGCCAACGCCGCATCAAGACTGTCAACCACCCGCACCGCCAAGATTAAATCCAGATATTCCGTAGCCCAGTCCGTTTCGTCCGCCGGTTGCGCCGCAATCAGCCGACAGGTTTCCGGACAACCGCGCAATTCCACGCCGGCTTGTTGATATTCCTGCGCGAGTAACGGTAAAACCGCGGGAGCAATCTCCCGATGTACCAGCAAAGTTTCCATCGCATTACAGACCGCCGGCCGGCTCACCTTGGCGTTATAGGCGATTTTGGCCGCCATCTCCAGGTCCGCCCCGACGTCAATATAAGTATGACAATTGCCTACTCCGGTCTCAATTACCGGCACCGTGGCCTGCTCCACCACTGTTTTAATCAACCCGGCACCGCCGCGGGGGATCAGGACATCCAGATACTGATTTAACCGCATCAGGGCTTTCGCCGCTTCCCGTTCGGTCCGCTCCACCAACTGCACGGCGTCTTCAGGCAGGCCGGACTCCGCCAGCGCTTCCCGCATCAGTCGAACCAGACAAATATTGGAATGCAACGCTTCCGACCCGCCTTTTAAAATCACCGTATTCCCGGTTTTTAGGCATAACCCGGCCGCATCGACAGTGACGTTGGGCCGAGCTTCATAAATAATCCCCACCACGCCGAGCGGCACCCGTTGCTGTCCGATCTCCAAGCCATTGGGCCGCCGCCACATCTTCAGTACAGTCCCAATCGGGTCCTCCAGACTGATTAAAGTTTCCAATCCCTCGGCCATCCCCTTAATCCGCTGCGGGTTTAAGGCCAAACGGTCCAGCAATGCTTTGGTTAAGCCTTTTGCGGCCCCATGCTGCAGATCCAGTTGATTGGCGGCCAGGATCTCCGCCTGTCCGGCCAGCAATTTCGCCGCCCAGAGCCGCAACAGTTCATTTTTACGAGTGGCGGATAAGCGGCTGACGCCCGGGACCGCGGCCTTCGCCCGCTGCCCGATTGCTTCCACATAATTAATAATTTCCATAACCATCGCCTCCATTCTCGTCGTTCGTCATTCGTCATTCGTCGTTCGTGATACCAAAACCTGTCTCGTCATTCGTGGTACCAAAACCTGTAATTACCATATTATCGCGGTGCACTACCTCAGCGGCAGCCCGATATCCCAAAACGGACTCAATCTCACTTGATTGCTTCCCCTGAATCTTCAGCAACTGTTCGCAGTTATAATTGGTCAATCCCCGGGCTAATTCGACCTGCTCCCGGTTGACGATCGTGATTAAATCGCCTTCGTCAAACATCCCGTCGACTTTGACCACGCCGGAAGGCAATAAACTTTTCCCCTTCTTTAGTAAAGCGCGCTGGGCGCCGGAATCGACCGTCACCACTCCCGCCGCCTGCGGCCCAAAAGCAATCCAGCGTTTACGATGGTTAACCGCCGGCTGTTTGCTCACAAAAACCGTCCCTACCGGTTCTCCGTTAAAGAGCGCTCCGATCCGCGCCGGTTCCTTACCATTCATGATGACCATTGCCGCGCCGGAAGCCAGGGCCATTTGGGCCGCGGCGATTTTGGTAGCCATCCCGCCGGTGCCGAAACGTGATGCCGACCCGCCGGCTATTTCCTTAATTTCCGCCGTTATCTCGGTCACCCAGGGGATTAACCGGGCGTCGGGGTCTTGATGGGGATCGAAGGTGTACAGGCCGTCAATGTCGGATAACAAAATTAACAACTCCGCGTCAACCAATCCGGTCACCAACGCGGAAAGGCTGTCATTATCACCGATTTTCAGTTCTTCCGTCGCCACGGTATCGTTCTCATTAATTACCGGAATCACCCGGTAACCCAGCAAGGCAAGGATGGTATTGCGGGCATTCAGATAACGTTTGCGGTCACTGACATCGCTACGGGTCAATAAAACCTGAGCGACGGCGCTCCCGTATTCGGCGAATAATTTCTCATATACTTGCATTAAAAGACCCTGACCAATCGCCGCCCAGGCCTGACGTTCCACGATCGAACCCGGTCGGGCGGAGAGACCCAGCCGACCCTGGCCGACCCCGACCGCGCCGGAGGTGACGATGATGACCTCCTTGCCTTGGTTTTGCAAGTCAGCCAGTTGCCGGACCAACTGTTCCAAGCGATTTAGATTCAACTTGCCGTTTTGATAAGTTAAAGTAGTCGTCCCCACTTTGACGACGATCCGTT
>JASFQO010000461.1:0-3173 GCA_050115405.1 Bacillota bacterium | reverse complement strand
GCAACAACTAAGCCCGTTACAACAACAATTGCAGCAAAAATTGGTGTTGCTGGCCCAGCTCACTAAGAAGGCGGACCGGTTACAAGCCGAACTTCAAGTCCGGCAACAACAGAAGCCCGGCGATTTGGAAAGCTATACCGGACGTCAGCAAGAATTAAGCCGGTTTGAAGCTGCTTTAAACCGAATCAGGATTTGTGAGGCGGATTTGGCGGCGCTGCAAGCGGAGTTAACCCAACAACGCCGGAATCTGCAGCCATTGCAAGCGGCGCAGGAACAATATAGCGCTATTGTCGCCCAAGAAGAACAAAACCAAAAAAACTTGGAAGAACTGCACACCCGATTGGTCGCAGAGGTCCGTTCTTTGGAAGAAAACAATGTGGCAGCCGGTTTGGCGCGGGCCTTAAAGGCCGGGAAACCATGCCCGGTTTGCGGCTCCAGTAAGCATCCCCGTTTGGCGGAGTCAAAAAGCGAGCGGTTGGAGACAAAACAAGCTAAGCTGGCGGAGGTGGAAAAAGGCCTGGACGTCAGTAGGGAACAGTTGGAAGGTTATAAACGCGAACTGTTTCAATGTCTGGTCCAAACCGAGCAATATCAGAATCATTGTAATGACATTCAAATTAAAATCGATAATGGTACCGTCAAACTGGCGGAGTTTAGGAAGGACTTGGAACCGGCGTGGCGCGAGAAATCCGTAGCGGAACTGGAAACCAAACTACAGCGCTTCCGGGTGGAATTGGAGGAGTACCGGCGGGCGATCCGTTCATTTGAGGAACAGCAACAAATTTTGCAACAAGAATTCAATACGGTGAACGAAGCCAAATTAACCACTAATAATCAAGTACAACTACTGACTGCGCAAAGCGAGGCGGAAATTAGAAAACGGCAAAAATTGACCGAAGAATTGCAAATGATTGCGGCGCGGGTTGATCAAAAACAGCAGCAATTGCAAATTTTACATCAACAGTTGCAAGTCACCAGATTTCAATTGGAGTACCCGCGGGTTTTGCATCAGGAACGGCAAGTGGCCGAAATACGGGAAAAGGAGGCCGCATTAACGGCCGAGCTGGTTTTGATGGAATCCGCCGTGATCAAATTGCGCCAGGAACGGGAGATGGTTAATCTCAAAGTCCGGGAGTATAAAACAATAGTGCAAAATCTGGCCCGCGAGATTGCCGAACGAGAAGCCAAAATAAACATGGTTACCGAAGGTAAAAGCCCTCAGGAACTGCTTGACGCGATCAATGAATATCTGGTGAAGTTGGTCCGCAAATATGAGTACTGTAAGGAACAGTGGGCAATTTCCCAGACTCGCCTGCAAAATTTTAACAACCAATTGGTGGAGGCGCGCAAGCATCTGGAGCTGTCTCAGGAGGCCATCGCCCACAGCAACGGGGTGCTCTCCCGGGCTTTGCAGGAAAAAGGGTTTTTGAGTCAAAACGACCTGCAGCCTGCTTTGCGCAGCCCGGTGGAGCAGGCCGAGTTGCAGGCGACGATTACTGAATATGAAGACGCCGGTAAGCGCTACCAACATCAGATCGAAAGTCTGCGCGAGAAGATTGCCGGGCGCGCGCTCACCGCTGCCGAGTGGCAGGCAATTCAGGATATGAAAGAGAAACTGGCCTTCCAACGCGAACAATTGCTGACCGACAATGCTACGCTTCATGCCAAACTAACCGATATGGCGGATCGATTTTCCAAAGTTACTCAATATTTTCAGGAGCGCCGGGAAACCGCGGCCCGTAAGGCAATGGTTGATGAAATCACCCAACTGTTGCAGGGAGAAGCTTTTGTGGCCTACATTGCCGAAGAACATCTGCATTATATTTTATGGGACGCTTCGCGTCGTTTGGGGCTGTTGACTCAAGGCCGCTATTTGTTGACGCTGGATGAGGAGAAGGATTTTTGCGTTGCCGATAATACTAACGGCGGGATTGTCCGTCCGGTCTCCTCGCTTTCGGGCGGCGAGACATTCCTGGTTTCGTTTTCGCTGGCCTTGGCGCTTTCCGGAAAAATTCAATTAAACGGGCGGAACCCTTTGGAGTTCTTCTTTTTGGACGAAGGGTTCGGGACGCTGGACCCGCAGTTGCTGGAGGTGGTCATGGACTCGTTGGAGAAATTACGGCAGCAAAACTTGACGATTGGCGTGATCAGCCACATGCCGGAGTTGCGTAACCGGATCAGTCGCCGTTTGATTATTACCGCCGCCACTCCCGACGGAAAGGGTAGCCGGGTGCATATCGAAAAAGCTTAGGGCTTTGGCAGTTGCCATTCGTCGTTTGCAGCGGTTCCCAAACAGTTTCAAACGTCGGTTATTTCCAAAATGATTGCGAGGTGTTTATATTAATGAAAAAGCTCAAAGTAAGCTGCCTGATTGTTTTATTGGGAGTATTGGTATTTGCGGCGACGGTGTGGGGCGCGGCAGGAGCAAGAACCTTTCACCTCACGATCTTACATGCCAACGATATACACGGTCATGGGATGAAAAATCTGGCCCGCCAGGCGACCTTGATCAAGGAAATACGGGCGAAGGAAGCGAATGTACTGGTCCTAAACGCGGGGGATGTTTACGGCAAGGGTAAATATCACTATCGATTCTATGGTGAACTGGAATTCGCCATAATGAACGCGCTGGGGACCGATGCGTTAACCCTTGGCAATAATGAATTTAAAGCGACGCGGGATCTTACGGCGCAAAAATATCTTTATGCCCGGATTAAACAGGCGAGGTTTCCGGTATTGTGCGCCAATGTCCTGAGGGCGAATGACCGGTCGTATCTATCAGGGGTCAAACCCTATACGGTATTTAATTTCAAGGGGATTAAAGTCGGAATTTTGGGGGTCGCGACGAATGAGATCAGTGGATATCGGCAGGCAAAAGGCTTTATCGTTTTGGACCAAATTGCGACTGCCAAAAAGATTTATCCGCAGGTGGCGGCCGCATCCGATATTGTGCTGGCTTTAACACATATCGGTTACAAGCGTGACCGGGCTTTAGCCGGAGTATTGCCGGGATTGGCGGCGATTGTGGGCGGCCATAGCCATACTGTGCTCTGGGAACCGAAGGTAGTCGGCAATGTGCCGATTGTGCAGGCGGGCGCATCCAATAAATACCTAGGACGATTGGACTTGTACTTTGAAAAGGGCAGCCGGGGGTGGACGTTGAAACGTTTTCA
>JASFQO010000460.1:0-3181 GCA_050115405.1 Bacillota bacterium | reverse complement strand
GTATCTTTCCCCGTCAAGATAATAATATACCTCGCCTTTGCCGCCTTTTTGGCCGATAAACCCAAAATGGTTTCCGTCGCTGCTCAAGAAGGGACCCCAACACTGCTCAAAACTTCCGTACTTTTGCCGGTTAATATTAAAATACCATTTCCACCATTTGCGGTATGCAAAGCCAAAGCCGGTATCATCCGCAGTAAACATCGGCACTCCCACTGCCTGATAACCACCGTATCTTTTCCCGTTAAGCCACAAATACCATTTTTTACCTTTCGCATAACGGAAACAGACGTTTTTTCCGGTTTCGCTAAAAATCGGCAAATTCACCTTGGTGTACGCCCCGTAGCGTTGGTCGTTGATTTGCAGATATGACCGGCCTTTCTTTTGATAGATAAAGCTAAACGTCTTACTATCGGGACTGAACTTGATAAAAGGGATCGTTTTATCGTCAATCTCATAACCGCCATAAACTTTGTTATTAATCCGGACATAATGTTTGCCGTTTTTAAAGTAAGCCAGAGCCACTTTTTCACCGTCGGGCGCCAGTTTTAAATAACAATTCGTGAAACCGGACGCACAGGGAATTACCTTGGTACGGTAACCCCTGGCCGTTACTCTGGGTATGTTGAGCGCGAAAACCAGCGCCACGAGCAAGTATAGATATTTTTTATTTCTCATTATCAGCACCTCAAAATATATTGCGCACTGCGCTGCAAACAATGAAACATAAAAAGGACGCGTAAATTAATAAACTATCTCTTCGCAAAGGCATACCGTAAAAATAATTTTTAAAAAATAAGATCTCCAATGTCGGCCGTAACTTCTAAGGCCCAAAGCACATATGATAAAAACAGTCATAAAAGAAAAACAGGAAGTGAAAAAAATGCAAATTTATGTAATTCAGTCGGGAGATTCGCTTTGGCAAATCGCCCGGCGCTTTGGGGTCACCAGCAAGGCCATGCAACAGCTCAACCAACTTGCGGACCCCAACCGGTTGGTGGTGGGGCAAGCAATTTTAATTCCTACCCCAACTACCCTGGAACCTTTAAACTATACGGTTGCTGCGGGCGATACGCTGTATCTGCTGGCGCAACTATTTGGCACTTCCATAACTGCCCTGGCGGAAGCCAACAACCTTGCCGACCCCAATCTCTTATCCATAGGAATGACCCTGCTTGTTCCCGGTTGGTCCGCAATACGCTATAGTGTCCGTTCCGGCGATACTCTATCCCAAATAGCGGTCAGTTATGGCATAACCCTTAACCAACTTACTAAAGTTAACCAAATAAGCGCCACCGCCACTATCTATCCCGGTCAAACCTTAGTGATTCCCCAACCGGCGGCGCCGGCAGAGAACCCGGACATCGCATCCCTGGCCTATTTTCAACTATATAATTTAAGCGCTTTGGAGCGTTCTCTCGCTACAATCAGCCCCTCCATCACTTACGGAGCGTTGTTTCATTATCCGGTCAACCCGGATGCCACTCTTTCCATCTCCGCCAATACCGGACGCGCCGTCACCCTGCTCAGCCGTTTTCAGATCCGTCCCCTCATCGTGCTCACCAATGTCACGACCGGAATCGGCTTTGACCCGGACTTGGCTCGGACCGTACTCGGCACGGCGACACTTCGCGGCCAAATAATCAGTAACACCTTGGCCCTGCTCGACCAATACGGTCTGGAGGGGGTCAATGTCGATTTTGAGAATATGTATCCTGCGGACCGCCCGCTCTATACCACCTTTATTCAACAATTGACCGCAACGCTGAACGCCAACAATTATCTGGTATCGATTGCCATAGCCCCAAAAACGGCCGACTTTCCCAGCGCCGCCTGGGTAGGCGCTTTTGACTATGCGGCCTTAGGCGCCGCCGCCAACCTCATCTATCTTATGACTTATGAATGGGGCTGGGTCGGCGGCCCGCCAATGGCAATTGCCCCGCTCAACCAGGTCCAACGGGTAATTGAATACGCCGGTTCAATCATCGCGCCGGAAAAATTAATGCAAGCCGTCCCGCTTTACGCCTATGACTGGACCCTGCCGGACACTCCCGAAAACACGGCGGCCACAGTTAACTTAAACGCTGTCTATGCCCTGGCCTACAAATTCAATGCCGCGATTGAATATGATCGCACCGCGCAGTCACCCTGGTTTAATTATACCGACGCCGCCGGGGCGCGCCACGAAGTCTGGTTTGAAGATGTCCGTTCCGTCCAGGCCAAATATCAGCTGGCGCGGGATTCCAACTTAGGCGGCGTCGGCTTCTGGAGCCCCGGCAACGAACCTTATGGTTTCGCCGCGAATTGGGCGGTCTTAAGTGAAATTTTTAATATTGGCAAATGACGTTATGCTTAAGCCATTTACAGCAGACCGGCCACCCAATCAACCCTTTGACAATTTACTTTAAATAACAAGTAGTCGCCGGGGTTAACCTCCGCATATAATTACTACTATAGATAGCTTCCCAAAAACTCCAATTCCAGCGACTGTTCGTATGTCCCGAATAGTAGATATCGCCATAACCGCAATTGGAGGTATTATTCGTTTTTCTGGTAATAATGATAGAATGAGAATATCTTGTGCGATACCAAAGCTGGATAACATCTCCCACATTAATTGAAGCCGCGCTAATAGTTCTATAATGATGTTTTGCGTTGTAATCGGAAAAGTCGGTGGTTGCATTAGGGCCGGCTGCTTTTGAATTGACCATGTACTCAAATAAAGCTGCGGCATTCTCCCAACTATTCGCCCCGCCTCCGGTCCCTGCATACCATTCGTTATAAAGCATACCGTTTTTTTTGGCAACGTAATTCTTAAAGGTGTCAATCGAGTCGGCGTCAAAGCCGACATAACCTGCCCAAACACATTGCGACACAAAATTGGTGCAGTCATAGTCAAGAATATAAAAGAGCGAATCCCGGGTAGTTTCGGCATTATAATACTTCGCGGCATAAGCGACGGCGCAGGATGGATTATAAGTATATTTCCGACAACTGATATAAATGGATTTACTAATGTTGGAACTGTCAGTACTTTCGGTCCCGCAGTCTGGCGAAATTTCGCTTGATGTTGCTTCCCCTTTAAGATAAATGCTATTATTGCGCATTAGCTCTATTTCATTTGTGACTGTTTTGTCGACTTGCTGAATCGCCGCGGCTTTAGAAAGTGTCGTATCTTGCTCCA
>JASFQO010000459.1:0-3184 GCA_050115405.1 Bacillota bacterium | reverse complement strand
TTTTACTTTCTCCATAAGCATTGGTACGCACCAGTATCAACATCGCGAACAGCAAACAACTGATGATTATTCCCCGATATATCAGCCTCAATTTTAACAATCGGATCATGCCAAACCCACTCCCATCCTCTAAATGATTGAAACTCATTTTTACCTGGCAAAAATAAAATCCAGCCCTTCTATAACGTAAAATAAAAAAGATGCAATAATTTTAACTTACATCTATATTCCTAAATATTCTATCAATTCAGATTTTCAGCATTGTTTCAAATATCAATAAAAGTATATAAATAATACCATATTTAGAATATAACTTTTTTCCAAGATAGTCAACAAATAAATTCCAAAATTATTTTAACTTGTTTTTTGATAATTTAACAAAAAATTCTATAAATAACATTTTTATCAACTACTAAATAACAACTCATTTCCGCTCACTTCCGTAACGCGATTCGTTCCCGCCCCGTCGCATTCTTCACCCAAATCCCTTTTTCCTCAATCTTAACCACCGTCTCCCCGGCGACCACCGAACCGACTTGCACCAGCCAGGTCTGTTTGGCCGGATCACCGCTTAACCCGACCACCGCCCGATCAATCCGGGCCTGAGCCGCTTTACTTACCCCGTAAAGCAGCAACTTCGAGCTGAAAACCGGTTTTACCGGTTCCGGAACCGAGATTTGCGGCGTTTCCGGGACCGGGCCGAAGAACAACTCCCCTGTCTGCAATCTGGCATAACGAGACAAGGGAAAAACCGCCACCGCTTTTTGAAACGAATAATGGTTGAGGGCCATCGTTACCGGAGCCGGCGGTGTAAAGACTTGCGCCTGCAGCCACCGGGTAAATCCCCAAAGCGCAAAGAGGGCCGCCAGCGCCAATATGACGTAATAAAGCTTACTGATCTTTTCCATAACAACACTTCCATTTCCGTGCAACGAAAGGCAAGACGCTGATATTCAATTTGATTGTCAAAATAGCCGCCGTTTATTTTCCGCTCCAAAAACGGGGAAAACCTCCCAATCCCACATCTCTCTTCCCATTTCCCACTTCACGGAGTAAGCAACGTACCGGGCGTTGCTTACTCCGCTATCAGCGTACTCACAGTAATCTGATAATTTAACACTTTCTGCTCTGGCACGCTATGCAATTGCACCCGCTTCATCTTCAACTCCAACGGGGCGGCGGTCAACTGCTGTAAAAAAGCGACAATCGTCGCCGCCGGGGCGGTCCCTTCAAGGGAAACTCCAAGCTCTTCCGCAGAAAAAACGACCGGTTTTTTCAGTTGCACGCTCAGGCCACAGCGGACTGCCCGTTCCTCTACTAACCGCAACAGCTCCAACTTGGTCTGCCGGGATTGACCTTGCCGGAAAAACCGTTTGCGAAGTTGCGCCAAACGTCCGGTCACGGCATGGCGGCGCGCCCGGATATTCGCTTCCGCCCCCAGAAGCCGCCGGGCTTCCTGCAATTGCGCCTTGGGCCCGGCCATGGCTTTTAGTTGTTCCCAGTTACGGTAGCCCAGATTAGAGACAAACGCCAGCCCAACAAGGCATCCCGCGGTGATCCAAATCATTCTTTCGCGCGTCGTCATTTCTTTGGCTCCTTTGGGAGGTCCGATTCTTCCAGTTGAAAGCCTTCCCGGCCATCCGCGGTGGTCATGATATTGCCTTTTAACTCTAACGCTCGCAACCGCGGATGCTCCGCCAGCCGGATGAGCAGTAAGGAAACTAACGGCGTCGTCCCAGCCAGGTTTTTGACCTTTCCCTCTTCAATGGTGAAGTCGGTAATCATGGTTCCCGGAGGCAATTGCTTTTGTAAGGCTAACATCAATTCCAACTCGGCGCCTTTGCCGTTTGACCATTGCTCCCATTGCCTCAGTTTTTTCAGGTCCGCCTGCGTCGTCGCTTCAATCTGCTTGAGTTGCGCCAGTTTCGCCTGTTGGCCCGCCAACCAACGGCGTTCCACCCGGTTTTCCTGTAGTCGCGCCTGCGCCAACAGCCAACCGCCCAGCAATATTAAACCCGCGATCAGCCCCCATTGTAGTGCCAAACGGCATTTCCGGTGAATTTTCTGCTGACTTTGCCGCTCCAGGGTGTAAAACCGCCAAGCCGGGACGGCATTCCAGCCCAGTTCATCCAGGGCCAGCCCGATCAAGGGCGCGAGCCGGGGCGTCATCTGCCGGGTCAAAACGCCGTTTAAGTTGGTCTTGGCCGGCAGCATCACGGTCAAGCCCGCTTGAGTCAAGACCTTTTGCAAATTGGCCAACACCGCCGCGTCGACGCCAAATAACCACAAGACGTCCGTTTGCTGTTGCCCGTTGGTCTTACCGGCGGCGCAGGAGAGCCACAGTTCATCCAGAAAGTCCGCCCTGGCGTCCTCCGGGTCGGCCGACGCCAGGGCGTCACTGCCAATCGCAATCTCGCGGCGGTACAGGAGAGTTTCTTCCGTCACTACTCCATACTCGGTCCGGTCGGCAGTCAGATAGAGATAGGCATGCCGTCCCGGTTGCGTCTCATAGAGATCCCGGTGGAACAGGATGAAATTCTGCAATCCCCGGTAGTAAAGACCGGACCAGCTAATCGTCAGGCCGGCCTGTACGAAAACCTCCAGCTTCCGGGCCAATTGCCGATTAGCGAGCGCCGCCACGCGGATCAACGCCTGTCCGTCTTGACGCCGGGTGCCCACCACCCGCCACAGCTCATCACTGTCAACGTTATTCTCCATCTCCAGTCTGATAGCGGCGGTTAACTGTTCTTCCGGCAAGGCCCGCAGCGTCAGCGTCCGATAGCGGACTAACGAATCCGGCAAAAGCCAAACCGCGCGTGACGTAGTAAATTGCTCCTTGCGCCAAAACTCCCGGATTAAAGAGGCCGAGAGTCCCTCCGGCGGTATTGGCAGACTCGCCCAACGGGTTATTTCCGGGCTGCCGGGACCGCCGGCGACCTCCAGCGCGGTCAAAGCGGCGGCGGTAATTTCAATGATGATTGCTCGGTGGGGCATTGTTTTAGTCGTCACCTTCCTGCGTTTGCTCCGTGGTGGTTGCCGGCAACGGCGGCGCCGCCTGATCCGTCAGCTCCAGCCAGGATAACGGCCGGACGCGCCACTTTTGGGCGTGCTCGCCCGTCACCCGTTCCCGGACCGTCTCCAAATAAAAAGAGCGCCGGTTTTTAACCAGCCAAATCCGGTAACG
>JASFQO010000458.1:0-3187 GCA_050115405.1 Bacillota bacterium | reverse complement strand
CGCGGGCAAAAAGAAATGAAAATCAACTCTTAACTGCCTTCCCAAACTTCATTGCCTCAATCCCCTTGATCCGCTCCAGTTTCGGCGAGGAATTTCCCGGCCGGAACTCCAGCGAGAGCCATTCCCGGACCAATACTTTGGCCACTTCCGCCCCGATTACCCGCGCTCCCATGGTCATCACATTGGTATCGTTGCTGAGCCGGGCCCGCTGGGTGGAGTAAATGTCGTGACAAACCGCGGCGTAGATCCCCGGAAATTTATTGGCGGTGATCGCCATCCCGATCCCGGTCCCACAAAGTAAAATACCACGTTTTTGATAGCCGCTCTCTATGATCCGCTGACAAACCCGCTCCCCGATATTGGGATACAGCTCCGGGTCCTCCGGGGTGAAAACCCCGACGTCTTCATAATCGGCCTTACATTCCTCCAAAACCCCTATGACGGCTTGTTTCAACGCCACCGCCGCGTTATCGCAACCGATTACCACCGTTTTCATCGCTTATCGCTCTCCTTGATCCTGTTTATCGTTTTGTAAAACCGCCTTAAACGGAAGAATTCCATCGCAACTATTTTTACTGTTTTTAACATTTCTTATCATATATGATTTTTCTTTTTCATATTTAATAATATAGTTTCGTCGGAAATTTGTCAAGTTGCCATTTTTCGGCTAAAATTGCATTTCGCAAGATAATGTTCGGTTTTTCACCGTTTTACACCATTTTTCATCTATGAAAATTTAAATTCATTTATGAAAATATTTTTGCTATGATGGGTAGAACAGGACAAAAAAACAACCCATGGTTCATCGACCATGAGTTTGATCTAAATTAGCTTTTAAAATTGAACTACGCTTGACACCCGATCTGTTCCGATATCTCCTTGGCCGCCTGGGTAACATACTGAACGTTGCGGCTTAAAAGCAGTTTGTCCTTGTAGTCGTCGATGTAGCCGGTAATCCCGACCGCCGCCACGCAGCGGCCCTTATGGTTAAAGACGGGGGCGGCCAGGCACCCGATTCCGACCGCATATTCCTCGTCATCCATGGCTACGCCGTATTCCTTTACTTTGACCAACTCTTTGCGAAACTCATCGGGATTGATAATCGTCTTCTCAGTGTGCGAAGCAAATTTGGCATTTTTGAGAAACTCTTCCCTTTCATTCTCCGGCAAGAAAGCAGTCAATACTTTGCCCGCGGCGCTGATGTTCACGGAAAGCACCGTGCCCAACGCGGCAGTGATCGAAATCGGCCGTGAGGAAAGCACCTGATTCACGTAGACCACCCCGTTATGTTGCAAAACTCCCAGTTGCGAAGTTTGGTTGCATTTTTCACTCAAACTCCTCATGCAATGCAAAGCGACGGCATTCAAGTCGATCTGACGCGTAAAACATTGGCTCAAATAGAGAATTTTATGGCCGAGAACATATCGCCCCGAAGCCGAGTTATCTTCGCGGAGATAGCCTCTGGCGCTCAATTCCGTAATAATTCTGAAGAAGGATGCCTGGGGAATTTTCAAGGCGTTCTGCACTTCTTTTAACGGAACGGGCTTGACTTGCTCCCCGATATATTCCAAAATGTCCAAAGCCCGTTCCACAGCGGGAACAGCGGAATTCTTCTCTTCCTTTTGCATCTCGTTTAACCATCTTCCTTATCTATTTTGATTATTCGCCGCTATCGGCATCACATATGAAAATATATATTCAAATACAATATTACATTGTTAAAACCACTTTGTCAAGATGAAAAGATGGCGCGCTTTCATGTTAAGAGAAAAGACCCTCTGATCTTTAGAGCCGGAGGATGAAATCCTCCGGCCGTCTCCGCTGTCGCAACGCAACCACCAATCCAAATTTATACCATTGGAGATACAATCTCCTTCCGCCGACATGAATCCGGAAAAATCATTTGCGGCAAACAAATTTCTTCTAAATAAAGATCCCCATCCCATTCAATTAAAACTTCCAGACCGGGCAGGAGACGCGATTGCGACCTTTATCTTTCGAATAATATAAATATTCGTCCGCCAAGTCGATCAATTCTTCAACCATTCTTTGGAAATTGTGAATGTGTTCCGGGAAACAGGCCACACCTAAACTGACGGTCACTTTTAACTGATCCTGATGGTCGGTTTGAAAAGAATGTTCCGCTATTTGGTAGCGAATCTTCTCACATAAAACGACCGCCTCATCAATATTGACATCCGGCATAATCACTGCAAATTCTTCCCCGCCGTAACGGGCTACCAAATAATCCGCAGGTACGGAAGTCTGGATCAATTGGGCCACCTCTTTTAAGACCAGGTCGCCAACCTGATGTCCGTAAGTATCGTTAAAGGTCTTAAAAAAGTCAATATCAACCAGGGCCAACGCCAGGCTAAAACCGTTTTTCTTGGCTATCTGCACCTGTAATTCAATCTGTTCCCGAAAATATTTATGATTATAAAGTCCGGTAAGACCGTCGGTGATCGAGGACAGATAGACCTGTTCATACAGACGGATATTTTGAATGGCTAAAGCAGCCTCGCTGGCAATAATAAATAACAACCGTAAATTTTCATACGAAAAACCGGCGATACTATCCTTGGCGATTAAAAAGACTCCGATGGTCTTATTTTGCATCGTAAGCGGCACAGCCACAAAAGATTTGGTATCCCCTAACAATTCCAAATTCCGAAAAGTATCCAATTTGCCTTCGAACACTTCTTGAGAAAGATTCTCAATCAGCACTGCCTGTCCGCTGATTAAAGTTTTTCCATACCAAAATTGTTCCAAAGGTATTTTGAGCGTATCAATTTCAGCGGAAAAACCCCGATTAACCGCACTGGCAAGCTCGGTGGCTTTTTCGTCATAAATAAACAGGCAACAACGGTCATAATCAACAATGCGTTTAATACTATCAACTATTTGTTCCAGCAAATTTTGATATTCGGTACTGGACCCTAAAATATTGGTAAATTCATACAAGGCCATCATTTCAAAGATCGCCTTATTAATATCGCCGTTGAGTTTGTGCTTTTCTTCCTTTAATTCCTTTAAGCGGTTTTGAACTTGCGTAAGTTGCTCACGATGATTGGTCAAAATCTTCAAAAGCACCAACAAGATCAAAACAAAAACGGTTGAAATTAAAATTAAAACGAGTTTTCCCGGCAATAACAGATGAGCCGGAAACAGCCCGAATAATAATAAAAAA
>JASFQO010000457.1:0-3194 GCA_050115405.1 Bacillota bacterium | reverse complement strand
ACCACTAAAAAATATTCCAAATTAACGAAGTTCATCTTTACCACTCAAAACAAATGAATGTCAGCAATTACAACCTTTTTGTTGTAAATATAATTTGAACAATAATTTAATTGTTATTGCTATCATATAATAATTTAAATCAAAAAACAATATGATCGCTTGAAAGTTCGGAAATTCGTCACATTATAAATTGGGTCTTATCATTATTTGCAACATTTGACATTACTAGCGTATTTTATAACAAATTGTCCCGGCTCCGGTTTTTTTTTTAATAATGAGATGAAAAAAGCCAATTTAAGGAGTTTGTAAGCACCGCCAATATAAGGGGTTACTCTCTTATGCAAAGAAAGGGCGGTGCGATTCATATTCCGAGTGAAAATTGGGGACTGTTCGATCGCTTCGCCACAACCAAATGGATGTAATTATTGTCATGTAATATCTGTTTTACATTGTGGAAAGACGATGCTAAGATCAGGCTGAAAAGGTTAGTTGAGTGCTATTAGTATCAAATACGGAGGGATCAAGAATGGCCGTTTCCCCACGGAGAAAACGATTGATTTTAAAAACCGAATGGTGTAAGGGTTGCGGTATTTGTGTAGCCTTTTGTCCGAAAACGGTTTTAAAGCTTGAAAACGGTAAAGTCATTTTAACGGATGAGGCGAAATGTATTGCCTGCGGTATGTGTGAAATGCGTTGCCCGGACTATGCCATCTATTTACAGGAGGCGTCGGCTGATGAACGATAATCTGAGGTTAATGCAGGGAAATGAAGCCTGTGTTGAAGGCGCGATTGCAGCCGGGATGCGTTTTTTCGCCGGTTATCCCATCACGCCTTCCACGGAAATTGCTGAAAATGCCGCGTTGAGGCTGCCGATGGTCGGAGGGAAATTTATCCAAATGGAAGATGAGATCTCCAGCATGGCGGCGGTGATCGGCGCCTCGGCATCAGGATTGAAGGCCATGACGGCCACCAGCGGTCCCGGATTTTCTCTAAAACAGGAAAATATCGGATATGCGGCTATGGCCGAGATCCCCTGTGTGATTGTGGATGTGCAACGCTCGGGGCCTTCTACCGGTTTGCCCACCTCTCCCTCGCAGGCGGATGTCATGCAGGCGCGCTGGGGAACTCATGGCGATCATCCGATTATTGTCTTGTCGCCTTCAACCGTGGCGGAAACATTTACGCTGATCATCAAGAGTTTCAATCTGGCTGAGGAATATCGTACCCCGGTAATCTTTCTGATGGATGAAATGATTGGACATATGCGGGAAGGAGTGGAATTGCCACAGCCCGGGATGATTACCGGTATCAAGCGGCGCCAAAGTGCGTCTCATCCCCCCTATTTTGTCAATCCGGGGGAATATGTACCGGAAATGCCGGTCTTCGGAGCGGGAAAACGATACAATATCACCGGTTTGGTCCATGACGAATTGGGCTTTCCGACTTCCGCCGCCGCTGTTGCCAAAGAGCTTTGTGTCCGTCTGATGGAAAAAATCGAGCGGAATTTAAGTCATATTGTTTCCTACGAGGAGCAGTGGTTGGAAGACGCCGACATCGTGGTAGTATGTTTCGGAGGGACGGCCCGCAGCGCGAGCGCAGCGATCAAAAAAGCCAGGCTGCAAGGTATTCGGGCGGGCCTTTTTCGCCCGGTTACCATTTGGCCTTTCCCTGGACAACGGTTGGCGCAAATATCCCGGCACGTTCAAAGAATACTGGTGGTGGAGCATAATTATGGGCAAATGGTGCTTGAAGTCGAACGAGTGATTAAAGACCATTGCCGGCTTTCATTTATCGGTAAGGTGGACGGGACGGTGATTGCACCGGATGAGATTTTTAAAGGACTTACGGAGGTGGAGGTGAACGCTGATGGCAAGCGCATTGATTGAACAATATTTCAGGCAGCGGACGCTGCCGCACATCTGGTGCCCGGGCTGCGGCAATGGGATTTTATTGCGTGATGTGGTCAAGGCTATTGACAACCTGGGGCTGAGCCAGGATCAAGTCTGTATTGTTTCCGGTATCGGTTGTTCGTCACGGGCCGCCGGATATCTGGATTTTAATACCATCCATACCACTCACGGACGGGCGATTGCCTTTGCAACCGGCATCAAATTTGCAAAACCGCAGCTTACTGTGATTGTGGTCACCGGTGACGGCGACGCCTGCGCCATTGGAGGGAATCACCTGATCCACGCCGCCCGGCGCAACATTGATCTTACTGTAGTTGTCTTTAATAACAATATCTACGGGATGACCGGCGGCCAGTATTCGCCGACTACTCCGCATGGAGATCTGGGGACAACGGCTCCTTACGGAAATATTGATCGGGTTTTGGATATTCCGGCCGTCGCTCAGGCGGCGGGAGCTACTTATACGGCCCGGGGCACCGCTTATCATGTATCTCAAACCATTCAATTGATTGAGAATGGGATTAAAAATAAAGGTTTTTCGCTCATTGAGTGCGTAACGGAATGTCCCACCTACTATGGGCGGAAAAATAAGAGGGGCAACGCTGTGGAAATGCTTAAATGGCAAAAGGAGAATGCGGTGGATGTCAAAGCGGTTCCCCAAATGAGCCGCGAAGCGTTGCGGGGGAAATTGATTGTTGGCGAGTTGTACCATGATCATCAGCCCGAATATACGGATGAATATCAAAAAATAATTGAGAGATTGCGAGGGATAAACAGTGAAGGATAAGATGCAGTTACGTTTGTCGGGAGCCGGCGGGCAGGGAGTCATTTTAGGATCAATTATCCTGGCGGAGGCCGGTTTGATGGAGGGGAAAAAGGTCGTGCAGTCTCAGTCATATGGCCCGGAAGCGCGCGGCGGTATGTGTAAAGCCGAAGTTATTATCGACCGGGAGCAGATTGATTATTCCAAGGTGGAACGGCCTGATTTTTTACTGGCCCTGACCCAGGAATCTTTAGAAAA
The DNA here is from genome assembly GCA_050115405.1 of Bacillota bacterium. GTDB lineage: Bacteria > Bacillota > UBA4882 > UBA8346 > UBA8346 > DATCLA01. The sequence goes on along the minus strand of JASFQO010000457.1, from coordinate 263 downwards.
ATATGCTTCCGAAGTTCCGGAACAAGGGGTGATCATGGCCGATGAAAGTTTGGATCTTCCGGCTAATGTACATACGGATCATATAGTCAAGGTACCTATTTTAAAAACCGCGCGGGAAGTGGTGGGTAAAGAAGTCACTTCCAATATCGTGGCTGTTGGCGCCATTAATCAAGTGCTGGGTCTGGCTTCGGAAGAAACACTTCAAAAAGCGGTGCTGCGCCACGTCCCCAAACAAACCGTACAAATGAATACGCGCGCGCTTC
>JASFQO010000456.1:0-3200 GCA_050115405.1 Bacillota bacterium | reverse complement strand
ACGTTTTGGTCTTATCCTTGGGCATAAGAATTCCTCATTTTTCATCAAGTTAACATCGTTAGCTAACAATGTTAATGTTATCATTTTATCAAATCATTGTCAAGGGAATTATTAAATGAGTACTTAATTAACTCAAATTTTAGTAAGGGTAATTTTGGGAGTTATTCTAACTGTTTAATACGTTGCGACACATCATGGCCGAATCGTGCGATATATCCTTTGATATATTCGTTGATATCCAGATTTGGATCGGATATTAAAGGCGTTAAATCCATCCCGTAAATAATGGCCGAGGATTTATCAGTCTTGTGGGAAGCGGCATAGGTTGCATTGGCTATCCGGCGTCCCGCCGTCGCCAGATCATATTGCTTGCCCCCGCAAATTTGGGAATCAAAAACACCAACCAAAGAGGCGGCGATGTTCGGATGTTCCGAGACATCGAAGACCACTTTTTCTTCATCATTTACCCAGTCCAAATTGCGCCAAACTTCACATCCGAAAAGTTTTTCGGGGCGTTCCCCCTCCGGAAGCTCCCGGATGGCCCGAATGACTTTCAAGGCCACCCCCACATGGGTATCATGCTTATCCGCCAGATTATGGGTATAAATAACTCTGGGCCGCGCCAAGGCGACGAGTTGTTTTAACTCGGACACAATAAGATGATTTTGCGGATCTTTCACGGCTGCACTGATATAATCCAGCAAGGCCAAACCGGCATATTCGCCGATAAAAGCCGCCTTTTTCTGCTCAAGCTTCCGTACCTTTTGCATTGTTTCATCGTCATAATCCGCATATAAATTATCCCGCGGGCTTCCGGCGCCATTGGTGACCACAGTGGCCCAAAACCATTGATCATTCCGGCCAAAGCACTTCATTATTCCATCACAGGCCATGATTTCGATATCATCTTGATGGGCTGAAACCGCCATATGCGTGGTTCTTTTTATTGCTTCGTCCACCGCCAAATTATCAGGAATGAAAATTTCAGCGTTCTTATTCCTTAATTGCATCATCATTACTCCTTAGTTCAAATTTAAAATCTCCGCTTCCCGGTTTCTTCATTCTTTCCACGCTAATCACTTGGTAATAGTGACTTTACTCAATCCTCGCGGGTTGTCGGGATTTAGTCCCTTGACCAGCGCTAATTGACAAGCAAACATTTGCGCGACGACGACATTAAAAAAGGGCGAAATAATATCATTTTCCGTATTTGGAATCGGAAAGGAGCATGTTCCCTGCTCAAACAATTCCGTCCGATTAGAAACCACTACCAATTCATCCTGATATTGTTTTAATTTTTTAATCATGGCAGTCATATCTCTCAGGGACGGCCCGGCCGGCGCCAACACAAATACCGGGATCTCCCGGTTAATCATGGCAATCGGTCCATGCAAAAAATCGGAAGACGCAAAAGCTTTCGCCCGGACATAATTGGTCTCCTGGATCTTTAAAGCGGTTTCCAAAGCAATAGCGTAATTAACGCCCCGGGCTAATACAAAACATTCATTCATGAAACGGTAGCGGGCCGCTTTATCCGCAATGTCCCGTGATATCTCCAAGGTATCGGCAATTTTTTCCGGAAGACGCTTTAATTCCTGTTGTAAACCGGCATCCTCCGCCCATTCCGCCACCAACTCTGCCAATAGAAAAATCTCGGCAGTGAATGTTTTCGTCGCCGCCACGCTTAACTCCGTTCCGGCGTTACAATATAAATGGAACTGCGTCTCTTGGGCCAGTGGGGAATCCGGAGCATTAGTAACCGTCAAGGTAATGGCGCCTTGATGATTGGCGCTTTTAATAACTTCCAAAACATCAGCCGCTTTACCTGATTGAGAAATTCCGATTACTAAAGCGTTTTTTAAGTTTAACTCCCGTTGGTACACGGTCAAAACCGAAGAAGCCGCAAGAACCACCGGAATGCCCAAACTTGTCTCCATGAGGTACTTACCGTAAACTGCCGCGTGATCCGAGGTGCCTCTGGCGGCGATGTAAATAAAATCGATTCGCCGAGAACGGATCGCTTTGACCGCCTCATGGACCATAGTAAGATCCCGCAAGCATTGTTCGAGCGCTACCGGTTGTTCAAAAATCTCATTCCACATTTTTAGCAAATAAATCATCTCCGTATCGACATTATTACATTCATCCTAGATGCTTTATAGAAGCCCGATAACTTTCCAGTACTTTTTTGTTATACTCTGAACCGCCATCGATATTCCCACTCAAATAAATCGGCGGATCAACCCCTGCTTCCAAAAGATTCGCCACGGTTTTACAAATAATGGCATTCGGCAACATAGCCCCACTAATCGTGGAAACGGGACCGACTTTTGTTGCAATAGATCAAACTGAATTGCCGCATCTCCAGGCTCAGCTCCATTATCCAAAACTAGGTCGGCAATTTCATATAAATACTTGCCGCCGTTATGTAATGCCCTTCATAACCATATTTTGCAACGTGATCGATGCAGTCTTCCAAAGGTAAATTTCCCCAACTATTCATTGCTACTCCGGTACTACCCATTCTATCATACGGATCGTTAGGCCATAATTCATAAGACAGTTTCATTGTGCTCCTCCTAATAATTAAAATTTAGTGATCTTTCCGGGTAAAAAACAGCAAATTTAACTCATTGAATTTCCGCCTCCTCATTCTGTTTTCCGTTTACTCTAATTTACGGGTTGTCCTAAACTTAAACGAAAGAACAACTGCAACCATTACCGTTGCAAAGTTACTTTAAACCGGTATTTGTCACTTCTGTAAATAGAAGATGTATATTCCACAGGACGGTCGTTTAACATATAACTAATCCGTTCAAATTTCATAACCGGAGATTTATTGGGTATCTTTAAAATTTGGCTAACATAATGGTCTGCCAATGACGCTTCTAAAAATTCCGTCCCATAGGCTAACTTAAGTTCGGCTTTTTTCTCAATGAGTTCATAGATGGACACGTTATCTTCGATCTCTTCATAGATGCCATAAAATAAATCATAGGGCAACCTAATCAGTTCAATACCAATGGGATCATCATTTTCCAATCTTAATCGCTCGATATTTATCGTTAATGAGGAGGCCGTGGTCAAATTCAGCTGTTCAAGCGCTCCCTTATCAATCTCTTTCTTTAGTACTTTTGTTCCCGGCTGAAAGCCCCGGGATTTGATATCCTCAGTAAAGCTTGATAACCTTGATAATTCCC
>JASFQO010000455.1:0-3202 GCA_050115405.1 Bacillota bacterium | reverse complement strand
AAGCACAAAACGTGGAATGCAAATACTGACGAATTTTCGTCCTAATGCAGTATTCGGTCTATTTCTTCCCGGTTAAATCCGATTACATAATCGCTTCCCTTGGTAACCACCGGGACACTGCGCTGTCCGGTAACCTCAAGCATTTGCCGGGCCGCGCCGACGTCCGCCGTCACATCAACCTCCCGGTAAACAATCCCCTTTTCGTCCAGATAGGACTTGACCTTGGTACACCAGGGACAAGTCGACGTCGTATAAACAGTGATCTCTTCCACGTTCTTTCCTCCTCGAATTGTTTTAAAAGCTCTTGTCCGGATCATGCCCCAAGCGCTCTCTAAATATTCCGCAGTCAAGACCACCACCCGTATAAGGGGTGGCTTGCCCAAGGCCTATAAGGCCCTAATCATAGCCACACCTAAAAGCGCTCCTGAAAAACTGCATTTTCTATCACTTATTATTTAAAATCATCTTTAGCCAAGTTTTCGGTAATCCCTCACTTCACGCTAAACCTCTTCTGTTCTCACCCGCATTGCGGGAAGTTTTTTTACCCTAATAAATAAAAAACCGAATGTGCCACGGCACTTCGGTTTGCTGCTTCAATATGCGTATCATCTATTATTCTTCGTTAAAACCACTCCGCCCACTCCGTAACTCCGTCCGATGTTACGGGCGCCAATTCCCGGCCCTGCCGGTCGACCAAATATAGTTGTTTCTTGCCATACTCCCGGTTGGATATAAAAGCAATCCACTTGCCGGAAGGCGCGATCCGGGGATATTGATTTTGCCCTCTGCTCCGTGTTAAAGAGCTGGTCTTTCCGGTTTTGCAGTCATACTTCAGCAACATACTTTGGGCCGGAGAACCGGTCGGCTGACTTTGAAAGACCACGTACCGACTGTCTGCGGACCAGTTGGGGGCAAACTCATCCAATCGGGAACCGCCGATAAAATCACGATACAAAACCGCTTCCGCCACCACTTGCAATTTGAGCTGACCCATCTGCAATGCATATAAAGAATAAAACCCTTGAAAGCCGGTAGCCGGTTTGGCGTAAAATAATAAAGTTTTCCCGTCCGGCGCCCAAGTGAGCAACTCCGGCATCACGCTTAATTTCTTCGGCAACTCCCAAACCGTTTTGTTCTTTAAAACTTTTTTCTTTTGTACCAGCAGATTAACCCGCTTGTAGATGTTGCCTTTTAACTTTAGGACATATTTGTCATCGGGACTAGCCATGGTGTAAGTTCCTGCCATATTAGCTGATGATGCATAGGCCGGTTGTTCAATACGCCGTAAATTGGCCTCATTTACATCTAAAATATACCAATTTTCCCTATACGCGGTGGAAGCGACAATCAATAATTGATTCAACCCATTCTCCGCAGCGATCACCCGCATGCGAAGCTGATCCTCGTTAAACTTGTAAAGCAATTTAGCCTGATTGCTCCCGGGATAATATTCATACAACCGGTGGTCCACAAAGTAATAAAAATGCTTTTTTTGCAAAAAAACCGCAATTTTGGTCCCACTGACGACCGGATGTAATTTGGCGTTTACCGGTTGATAGATGTAAATCGTTTGTTTCCCCTGATCGGTTTGGGAAAAAACTAGCATGTCTTCAGGCGCTGCCGCCATAACACCCGGAATCAACAGCAAACACAGTCCCAGGCCCCAAAGTATAGCGCGCTTCCAATTCACGGTCTTACCCCCAAGTTTACTCATCAAATTATTTGTTTAACTTCGACACTGACGATGACAATCCTGCCGAGTTGCAAGCGGTTTGCCGATAGGTAAATATTAACTTTTATTTGTTAAAAAAAATCAGGAAATTATCGGTTATTGACTTTGAGCGCCCCGAACGAAAAACCATAAATCACGAACGACGTGATCGGCCGGCCAGTAAGATTCGCTCCCAACCGGCTAAATCCTGTAAAGATTCAGTAGTGTACCCGGCCGCCTGAAATAATTGTTCCAATGCTTGGCGCTGCCCGTACCCGTGCTCTAAAGCCACCAAACCCTGTCGGGACAAAAGTTGCGTAACTTGGGGTAACATCCGGCGATATAAATCCAGACCATCCGGGCCACCATCCAATGCCAGCGTCGGTTCGCGCCGGACTTCCGGTTGCAGATCGGCAATTTCCGCAGTGGGAATATAGGGGGGATTGGAAACAATCAAGTCAAAACTCTCATCCAAGTTCAGCAAAGGTTGGAGCAGATCCCCCTGCAGAAATGAAATCCGGTCGGCCACTCCCAGCCGCTGCGCATTAAGCCGGGCTACCGCCAGGGCATCCTCCGCCAGATCAACCGCATACCAACGACTACCCGGCAGCAATTTAGCCAAGGCAATGACAATAGCTCCGCTCCCGGTTCCCACGTCCACTCCCTTGACATTCTCCCGCCCCTTGAGCGCCGCCGCTACTGCCGCAACCAGTTCTTCGGTCTCCGGACGGGGGATCAACACTGCCGGGGTTACAACAAATTCCCAGCTTAAAAAGGTCTTTTTGCCGGACAGATAGGCCAACGGCCAACCTTGCACCCGTTTGGCCACCAATTCCCGGTACCGGTCGATTTCGGCGGGTTCCAAAGGCCGGTCCCAATCGGCATACAACTTGACCCGGGGCAGATTCAAAACTGCCCCCAGCAGCAGGTCTGCTTCCAGACGGGGACTCGTGAGACCCTTTTCCTTAAAATAGGGAGTAGTTTTCGCCAAAATTCCGGCAATGGTCAGATTATTGCTGATCGACATTTTGCAAACGCTCCGCCTGATCTGCGGTGATTAAGGGTTCAATCACTTCATCCAAAACCCCTTCGATAATCGAGTCCAAATGATATAAAGTCAGATTAATCCGGTGGTCGGTCAAGCGATTTTGCGGAAAATTATAGGTGCGCACCCGTTCACTACGGTCGCCGGAACCGACCATATGGCGACGGGCTTCGGCCACTTCCTGATGCTGTTCGCTTTGCAACTTATCCAGCAACCGGGCCCGCAGGACCTTTAAAGCTTTCTCCTTATTTTTCAACTGCGATTTCTCGTCCTGACAGATGACTACCAGACCGGTCGGCAAATGGGTAACCCGCACCGCCGAATCAGTAGTATTCACGCATTGCCCGCCGTGCCCCCCCGCCCGGAACACATCGATCCGTAAATCATTGGGGTTAATATTGACCTCCACCTCTTCCGCCTCGACCATCACCGCCACTGTCGCCGCC
>JASFQO010000454.1:0-3205 GCA_050115405.1 Bacillota bacterium | reverse complement strand
CACCGTATTTGGTTGCGCATCCGCAAAAACATTATTTACCTCATCCGCTTCCCACCGGGTATTAATCGGCATTGCCCATGCCCCCAGCTTAAAAAGGGCGAAATAGGCAAAAATGTATTCCTTGCGATTGGAAAGAATTAACGCCACCCGATCATTCTTTTTAATTCCCATCCGTCCCAAATTCACAGCCAAATTATTTACATAAAAATACAATTCCTGATAAGTAAAGGATTCCTCATCAAAGATCAGCGCCGTCTTTGGCTGGTTTTTCATACATATCCGTTCAAAAGCCTCGGATAGGCTTAGCGGCTCGACCAACATCGCCATCCCCCTATCAATGAGCTAACTTGCCGACCAAAGCCGCAATTCGCCGCGGAGTTTCAAAACTCTCAATATCCAACATATCCAATTCAAACAAAATCTCAAACCGTTTCTCCAAAACGGACATAAAACCAATTAAATCCAACGACTCCACCAGACCGGAGGCAATTAACGAATCGTCCGCGGACAGGTCCAAATCACGCAACGGCTCAATATTAGCTTTCAGTAATTCAATAATCAAATCCGCTGTAATCTTCGAGTTGTTCATTTAGGTTCTTCTCCTTATCGCCGCAATTGTTTACTTGCAATCAAATTACACTATCTTTTCATATTGCAGTCCCACCCTGTCAAGGACCAATTGAATTTCGGGCCGACTAATCGGAGTATTGATGATTTCCAAAGCTCTGGCCCGCGAAATTTCATTTTTCCGGATCAATACGCTTAATTCCACTTCATGCTGCGAGTAACCAAAATGCTTGACCGCCAAGAACTGCGAAACAAAGTTAAACAGACAATTCGACGACCGTTGCGGCCAACTTACCCGGGGCGTCTTAAATTGCAACCTGGCGGTGATTAAATTGATAACCTCATCTTCATCCCACTTCAGGTACAAAAAAGGGGAAACGCTGTAAACCGAAGCATATCTCGTCATAAAATATTTGGCTAAATTCGGAAACATTTCGGTAATACTATTAAATTCCGTTTCTTTTGCCAATTCTTTGCCAATAAAATCATCGGTTGCTTTAAAGACCCAAAATAATTCCGGGCGTTTCAGATAATCCTGCCCTTTGGTATACCCGCCCATGACCAAATTGATATGGTATTTCAAGGCGATATCCCTTACCAATTTGTCAATTAGGGCGTGGCATAAACGGCAATAATAAAACGGCTGTTTTGTTTGTAAAATATACTTAAACACCCGTTTAAACAGATCCGTTTTATAAATAATCAGGTCAATCCCCAACGCGTCGGCCGCATTAGTGGCATTATTGTACAAGTCTTCCGTTGCAAACCCGTTATCAATAAACACCCCCAAAGGACTTAAACCCAATTGCTCCTTGGCGATATACAAAGTCATCAGGCTATCTTTTCCGCCGGATACGCCAACCACGCAATCCGGCTGTCCGCATTGGGTTTTCTTGATTTTATTCACCTTTTCAAGCAACGCCTGAAAGTCATAAGTTTTTTTGAAAGCTATTTTTTCTTCCAATTGCGCGGTTTGACGGCATATATCACAAACCCCGTCAGTCAAGATAACATGATTGGAAGTTTCCGGCATAACGCACCGCTGACATCGGTTCATCATATCAACCTCGTTATTAAAATAATTACCACTTAACGCAAAGACATCCCAGACTCAGGCCATTGCCCGCGCCAAACAAAACAACTTTATCACCCGCCTTGATCCGGCCTTGTGCCAGCGCTTCGGACGCGGCAATCGGTATTCCGGCGGCGCCGGTATTGCCGTATTGCGGTAACACGGTTATAGTTTTTTCCCATGGGATTCCGATTCTTTTCGTCATTTCGCTCGTAATATATTTGGCTACTTGAGCGCCGATAAAAAAGTCAACTTCCGCAGTCTCCCAACCGGCTTGCGCTATTGTTTCCTTAAAAAAAGCCGGCGCCACCTCAAAACTCTTCGCCACCAATTCCTTGGTATCGCCGACAAAATAAAATTTCTCCGGTTCATGCGGGTACATCACTCCGCCGCCCCAATTCACATTATTCTTCCAAAGCTCGCCAAAAGATTTAAAAGCGGTTTTCACAATCCCGCGTTTCGCGGTAGCTGCGGCGCATAACACAAAAGCGCCGCCGCCATCCCCGGCGGAATACGAAGTGTTGCGTCGCAAGACTTCTTCTTTGCTTTCACAATTAAACTTCAAAAGCCGCGAAGGAACTTCGCCGGAAACAACCAGCACGCACTCGGCCTTAGCGGCCTTAATCATTGAATCGGCGATATCCAGACCGTTCATAAAAGCATTACAAGCATTTTTAACATCAAAACATTGGGCGTTTTTCGCGCCAATCCGTTGCTGTACGAGATGAGCAATCGCCGGTTCCAAAAAATCATTCGTAATAGCGCAAAAAATAATCACATCAATGTCGGCGGGGCAAATTTCCGCCGTTTTAAGCGCCGCCGCGCCCGCTTGAAACGCAATATCGGATGGTTGTTCATCGCGATCCGCATAACGCCTTGTTTCAACCCCGGTAAACAGTTTAACCATCCCGTTACGGATTCCAAATTTTTTAAACCCGGCTAAATCCTCGACCGCTTCGCTGGTAAGCGCATTTTTAGGTAAATAAGCCCCCACACCATTAATCACCGCATTTTTAGCCATTTACGCAACCCCTTGTCCGGCTTGCCGCGACAGTATAACGGTCAATTTCGTTTCGGATCCGGTCATCCCACTTTTCCGGTTCGCAGCCGTGTTGACACAAAAACGCATAAGCCAATCTTTCCATGCCAAAAGCAAGACACGCGGTATGGCAATATCCCTCGCCGTTACGAAAATCATATTTTTTACTAAAGTGGGTCCGATGATAATTTGCCGACGAACACGCTATATATTTGCCACAATGCGGCAATAATAGCTTAAATTCAATTTTGGAATCGCCTAATTTTTGAAAAAATTTTAATTTTTTATAATTACCCGCAAAAAACGAATCGTTGGCGCTTTCAATTACACAATTCAAATCAAATAAGTTAATCCAGTAATACCATAATTCTTTGGCTTTCTCCATACCTGCTCTGATTTGGTCGTCCTTACCGATAAAAACCACCTCGGACATTGAAAATTCATTAAGTCGGGCCAATTCAAAAATATTTGCGGCCTCATTGCGGAAGCACCGCCCCACCGTAAAATAAACTTGCATTTCCGGTCCA
>JASFQO010000453.1:0-3207 GCA_050115405.1 Bacillota bacterium | reverse complement strand
AATTGAGGATGTAAAATGATTAATCACTTCCAGAAAAAGCTGCTCTTTACTCTCAAAATAATGATAAAAAGCCCCCTTTGACATTCCGGTCTTCGCCACAATCTCTTGCATGGTCACTTCCTTAAAGCTCTTTTGCAGAAAAAGGCCGAAAGAAACATCTATAATATGTTTTTTGCTATCACTAATATGTTTTTTGCTATCACTCATGAATTGACCACCCTCCAAACAAACCGACCGTTTGGTATATTTATTTTACCAATTCTATCAGGGCTTGTCAAGTATACAAATTAAATTGATACATGATAACCTTCTCTCTCAGCGGTCAATGCATTTCAATTTCCGCAAAAAAGCCACTCGGGGCAAAGCGGCCTCTTCCGCCAGGGAAAACTATTGCCTTATCCGCCATTATCATCTCATCCCGGGTTTTATATTAACGATAAATAATAAGCTAACCCAACCATTTCCTATTGTGTGATTAATGACTATATAATATTATCGTTTTCGATAATATTACATAACACTAATTATTAATTTGTCAAGATAGAAATCAGCAAAAAGGCGGCTTGGTGTCCCAGCCGCGCTTTGCGTCTTTTTTGAATTAATTTATTAGGGGTTACACTTTACTCACCTTCATCCGTACTTGATGCCCGTTGATATCCCAGGCGGCAAACGACTCATCCGGCCGGTCGGTCGGCTGGATGGCGACAGCTAAAATTTCGGCTTTAATATATTCCCCGAATTGCCGGACCGCGTCCAAAACCGGTTGTGCCGCGGCCAAGGTCAGCGTAATCCGGTCGGTCAGCTCAAAACCGGCGGTTTTGCGCATATTCTGCACTTTGGAGACTACTTCCCGGGCCAATCCTTCGGCGATTAACTCCGGAGTCAAATTAACATCCAGCACCACATAACAGTCCCGCTCAATCTCTACTGCAAAACCGGGTTGACCCTCAATCCGGACCTCCAAATCAGCATCGGTCAAAGTCATGGCAGTCCCGGCGACCTTAAAGTTCACCGCCCCATCCGTCCGTAAGGACCGCACAACTTCCGCGGCGTCGCGCCGACCGATCTCCTTGGCGATCTTCGGCATTAATTTGCCGTATTTCGGCCCTAATACCGCAAATTTGGGTTTGACTTGATAAGCGATATAGGCGTCGGGATTATCGATATACTCAATCTTTTTGATATTTAACTCCTCTTGCACCAACGCTTCCATCGCCGTCAAGACCGACTGATGTTTTCGGGGCAACTTGAGGGCGGCCAGCGGCTGTCGCACCTTGATTTGGACCTTATTGCGGGCCGCCCGGCCCATTGAGACCAACTCGATCACCAGGCCCATATTCGTTTCCAGGTTGGCATCGCGCAACTCCGGCTGCGCCTGCGGATATAATTCCAGATGCACCGATGCTTGCGCCGCTTTGACCCCTTCTGTCAGATTTAAATAAATCTCATCGGACATAAAGGGGGCAAAAGGAGCAATCAATTTGGCGACCGCAATTAAAACCTCCCACAAGGTCCGATAAACCGCTTTTTTATCGGTAGTAAACTCCGCGCCCCAGAACCGTTCCCGGGAACGCCGGACATACCAGTTGGAGACATCTTCAATCACAAACGCCTGGATCGCCCGGACCACCCGGGTTAAATCGTAGGCCTCCATGTCCTTGCGGCCCTGGGTTATCAAGGTATTGAGCTTTGATAAGATCCACCGGTCAATTTCGGCCCGTTCCGCCGCCGGGACTTCGTATAAAGCCGGTTCCGCCTGATCAATATTGGCATAGAGTGTAAAGAAGGAATAGACATTCTGCAAGGTACCGAAAAATTTGGCCGCCACTTCCTTAAGGCCGTCCTCATCAAACCGGGTCGGCGTCCAGGGCGGCGACACCGCCAATAAATACCACCGGCTCGCGTCGGCTCCGTATTTCTCAATCATCTTCCAGGGATCAACCGCATTGCCGCGGCTTTTGGACATTTTCTGACCATTTTTATCCAAGAGCAAATCATTAACTAAAACCCGTTTAAAGGTCGGTTTGTCAAAGAGAAAAGTCCCAATTGCCAGCAATGAGTAAAACCAGCCGCGGGTCTGGTCAATTCCTTCACATATGAAGTCCGCCGGAAAATTTCGGTCAAATTCATCCTTGTGTTCAAAAGGATAATGCCACTGGGCATACGGCATCGAACCCGAATCAAACCAGCAGTCGATGACTTCCTTGGTCCGGGTCATTCTGCCGCCGCACTTACAGCGGAGATGCACATCATCGATATACGGACGGTGCAACTCAATTGTTGCCGGATTAACCGGTTCGACGGCCCGTTCGGCCAATTCCTGCCGGGAACCGACCGCCTCCAGGGCGCCGCAGGTTTCGCAGCGCCAGATATTTAACGGCGTCCCCCAATAACGGTCCCGCGACAAGGACCAGTCAATCATATTTTCCAGCCAGTTGCCGAAGCGGCCTTTGCCGACATGCTCCGGGAACCACTTGATTTGCCGGTTGTTGGCGATCATTTTGTCTTTATACTTGGTGGTGGCGATATACCATGACTTCCGTCCGTAATACAAAAGCGGCGTATCGCAACGCCAGCAATACGGATAGGAGTGGGTTAACTTTTCCTTTTTGACCAATTTGCCTTCACTTTTTAAATACTTGACAATATCGCTATCGGCCTCCCGGACAAACCGGTCTTGCCACAACGGCACTTCCGCCGTAAACTTTCCTTCCTTGTCGACCGGTTGGACAAACGGCAAATCATATTTACGCCCCAATTGATAGTCATCTTCACCGAAGGCCGGGGCAATATGCACTATCCCCGAACCGTCCTCGGTCGACACAAACTCCGCGCCATAGACTTTAAAAGCTTGCTCCGCAGCGACCTTAACCATGGGCAGGAATTGCTCATAAGCCATTCCCAGCAGTTCTTCCCCTTTTAGCTTTTCGATAATCACGGCGTCATCGCCTAAAACCGCTCCCACCCGCTCCCGCACTACAATATAGACGTCCGTCTCGTCGGGGCGGCGCGCCCGGACATAAGTGTAAGCGGGATTAACCGCCAAAGCGACGTTGGACGGCAAAGTCCATGGCGTGGTGGTCCAGACCAGAAAATACTCACCCTCCCGGCCGGCGACTTTCATCCGGATATATATGGAATCAATCGTTTCATCCTTATAGCCCAGCGATACTTCATGGGAAGCAAGCGGCGTCCCGCAGCGGGAAC
>JASFQO010000452.1:0-3217 GCA_050115405.1 Bacillota bacterium | reverse complement strand
GCCACCGGATACTTGACTTCCCGGGTTAAATCGACCGCCGGGAAGCGAAAAATCCTTGACTCCGCGTCGCGATAGTCATCAAAAGCCGGGGCAAAAATATAAACTTTGTGACCATGCTCTTCAAAACCTTTTTTCAATAAACATACCGTACCGACTACCCCATTGACCATTGGCAAATAACAGTTTGTAAAAATCCCAATTTTCACGTTTCGCTCTCCTTATTTTAACCTCGATAATTGACAAATCGCCAAAGCTGTGATACAGTTCCGAGTAAAGCGCGAGGTGAAAGGCAAGAGTGAAAAAATACGACGGGGCTTCCCCGCGCTCAGAAAGCCTCTCATTAGTCTAAGGCATTTCCTCACTTTCCACTTCTTACTTCTCACTTCTCATTTGGAGGTGTCGATAGATGGCAACGCCAAAAATAGCATTAGTCCTCTACTCCGGCGGGCTTGACAGTATTCTCGCCGTAAAAGTGCTCAACTCGGCCGGAACCCCGGTGGAAGCGGTCCATTTTGTCAATCCGTTTCAACAAAACCCCGGCCCGGCCAAGATTGCAACCGCCGCGCGACAGATGGGAATCACTCTGCATCTGCACTCCTTAAGCGAAACCTACTTGCAAATGATTGCCAATCCTCCCCACGGTTATGGCAAACGAAAGAATCCCTGCATCGACTGCCGGATTTACCAACTCAAATTGGCCCAACAATTAATGCCCGAATACGGCGCCGCCTTCTTGGCCACCGGCGAAGTGCTGGATCAACGGCCCAACTCGCAGCGGCGGGACGCCCTGGATATTGTCGCGCGAGACGCCGGCGTCAGGGACCTGCTCGTCCGTCCTCTAAGCGCGCAACATTTACGGCCAACCCTTCCGGAACTGAAGGGTTGGGTTGAGCGAGGACGCCTACTCGACCTCAAAGGCCGGGGCCGGACTCAGCAAATTGAATTGGCCGCCCGGTTTGGCATTACCGACTATTCGGCCCCGGCGGGCGGATGTCTCCTGACCCATGAAGAATATAGCCAAAAGATTGCCGACCTGCTTGTCCATGAGGTCCCGCTTTCCTTACGTACAGTAGCGTTGTTGCGGCTGGGACGCCATTTGCGGCTGTCTGACGCAGTCAAAATCATTGTCGGTAAAGATGCCACCGAGAACGCCCAATTAGTCCGATTGGCAACCCCTGACGATTATTTACTGGAGGTCCGGGAGGCGGCCGGTCCGGTAACGCTTTATTGCGGCCCGGAAGATCCCGGGACATTGGAATTAGCCGCCGCCATTACCGCCGGTTATGCCAAAGTGCCCCCCACCCTCCCGGCGCCGGTGACCGTCTTTCACGCCGGACAAACAACAATCCTCATGACGCTGCCGCTGGAACGGACAGCCATCAGGCGTTATTTTATCTATCAAACATGACTTCTCTTGATCGGGCGACGCTTGTCGCGACGCCATAAACGTTCCAACAACGTTTCCCTGATAATCGATAAGTTTTGAAACAGGCGAATGCTAAAAGCTACGACCGCGCCCATATAGATGTCCACTCCCACAATATCACCCAGATAGGCCAACATGGCCGCCAAAGCGGCGTTGGTAAAAAAACTGGTGATAAACTTGGAAAAGAGAAATTTTTGGGATAATTGCGCCCGCATGCCGCCAAAAATTGCGTCTAAAGCCGCTAAAATTGCAATCGAAGTATATTTGACATACGCCAGCGGAATGTCATACTGAAAATTCAAACCAAGTACCACACCTACGATAGCGCCTATAATCGGAATCCACACTGCTAATTCCCCTCCTCGAGCGGCTTGGCAAATTCAAACGCGATACTGCCTTTATAGGCCGGCAGATCCAATTTATCCATCGGCTCAATGACAAACTTCAGATTGAAGGAGAGAATCTGTTGTTCGACAAAGCCGCCCGGCATCATTAAAGCATTTTTGAGATTGTCCGAATCACCGATGGCCTCAATATGATAAGGCGGGGCCAACCGTTTGGTATCAATCAGAATCGTCGTCCCGGCGCAACTAAATCCGGAGGAAGCGCCGCCCATAACTCATTAATCAGTAATTCCAGTTGGTCATAGTGGACTACCCGAAATACCGGATCTTCATATTCTTTAAGTTTGGTTTCGGAATCGCTGAGAATAATCGCAATTCCTTTACCGGTGATTGGCAATAAACCGGCCGCCATTTTCAAACGCAGAATTTCCCGGTCCCGATTATAATTGTTGGTTTGCCGCCGTAAATCTTCAATCTCCGTTTCATATTTTTTTAGCCGCATGTCTTGATTTTTAAAAATATTGGCCAGTTCATTCACTTGCCGGGTCGGTAATTGCGCCCGAATCTTAAATTCGGTCCGCAGTTGCAAAATCAACAACATACTTAAAAACATCGCCACAATTCCGATGCCCCATTGCCAACTTTGATTTCTAAACACCGCCTTACGCCCCTTTTAGATTACATACGTCTCTAATTTAAATTATTCACCATCCAACCATAAATTCCTTTTATGGGTTTCGCATAAGGTTTATCAAAATGGCACAATTCCAGCATCCGTGTCAAGTACTGATTTGTTATATAATCAATAAATTCTTTATATTGGTTTTGGGCCGGATTATAAAACCCGTTTGCCCCATTACTGGGGTCCCAACAAAAAAAAGTTTATTTTCCGGAAGATAATTAAAGATAAATGTTGAAATGAAGCTTGAAGTTGGATATACTATATAAAGACCTAATTTTTGTATATTTTGTTTTGCATCCCCAAAATCGAATGCAAAACAACCCCTTAAGGAGATTTGTTCATTTTAGCGAGTTTGGAAATTATTGACGCTTTACAAAAAAATTGTTTGAGGTTACCACAATGTTCAGAAATCTGCTCTTTTTTCTGTTTTTAGTGACGTTATTTGCTTCCTTATCCCTTAATGCCACCTGTAAAAAACCGACCCGGGCCAATCCGAAAGTTCAAGCCAAAGCGGCGGTCCTTGTGGACGCCGCTAACGGTAAAATACTTTTTAGTCAAAACTCCCTGGCAATTATGGCACCGGCCAGCACCACCAAGATTATGACCGCGGTACTGGTCTTGGAGCATCTTAGTCTGGCGAAAACAATTAAGATTAGCCACCCGCCGACGGAAGGCACTTCGATGAGGTTGAAAAATGGCGAACGCAAAACGGTGCGGGAATTGTTATATGGCTTAATGATGGTCTCCGGAAACGACGCCGCTACC
>JASFQO010000451.1:0-3219 GCA_050115405.1 Bacillota bacterium | reverse complement strand
GCGAAACAAATAAGGCTTTAACATCACCTCGGCCGGGCCAAATCCGATTGTTGCCTTGCGCCAGGCGCACTCCAGCTCTTTGGCGGTAATTGTAATCTGCTCTTCGGTAATGGATTGGGTATAATAATCGACGGCAATTTTCTCAACATAGGAAACTTTTTGGGCTACATTCATCTCTTTGACGAAATAGGTTTCTCCGTCATGCAAATAAATGGCTTCGGTATAAATCTGTTGATAAGCGCTGGCCTCGTCCAAGGTACCGATCACTTTGGGCGGTTGGACCGACGTATCGACAATACTGAAAGTATTGTCGGAAATATTGCGCAAATTGACTTCCGTCGCCGGAAAACCGGGCGCGCGCCAATACCATTTTCCACCGATTTGACGTAACTCCCCCGCTTCGGCCAGCAGTTCCAGCACCGCGGGGGCATACGCGCCGAACTCGCGGCAGTCGCCGGCGGTTAAAGGAGCTTCAAAGGCGGCGGCGCGTAAATGGCCCATGATAATATGCGGATTATCCGGGTCAATCACGGCCGCTTCCGGATTTTGTTCGAAAAAATACTGTGTATTTTTGATTAAATACTGGTCGATTGGGTTTTGGTGCGGGATAAAGATCACCAATGAATCTTCTTTGACCCGGCCCACCCGCCCGGCTTGCTGCCAGGTCGAGGCAATCGTCCCCGGATACCCGACCACCAGGCAGGCTTCCAACTGCCCGATATCAATTCCCAATTCCAAAGCGTTGGTACTGGTCACTCCCAACAACTCCCCGGCAAAAAGTTGCCGTTCGATCTCGCGGCGTTCTTCGGGGAGATAACCGCCGCGGTAAGCCCGGATCTTCTTGGCCAAAGCGGGGCTGTCTTTGGTTAACTGGTCCTGGACGTAACGGTACATTAATTCGGTGACCACCCGGGCTTTGGCAAAAGTGATCGTCGGAACTCGTTCCCGGATTAGCTGGGTCATCAACTGCGCCGCTTCAGTATTGGCGCTTTTGCGTTCGGTTTTAGTCTGGTCCAGATAGGGCGGGTTCCAGAAGACAAAAAATTTCCGGCCTTTGGGCGCTCCGTCTTGGTCTACCAGGTCCATGGCCACGCCTAACAGGGCCTCGGCATGGGCCCGGGGATTATTAATGGTGGCGGAGGCGCCGATAAACACCGGTTTACTGCCGTAATGGCGGCAGACTCGTTTTAAGCGCCGCACCACATTGGCGACATTGGAACCGAAAATTCCTCGATAAGTGTGAATTTCATCAAAAACGACATATTTTAAATTGGTCAAAAAAGCGGACCAGCCGGGATGCCTCGGTAAAATCCCCTGATGCAGCATATCCGGGTTGGTCAGGATGATATTGCCGTGATCCCGGAGTTTTTTGCGGGCATTGCCGGAAGTATCACCGTCATAAGTGCCGATGAGCGGCTGCGGTCCCGTCAGTTCTTCGGCCAGGCGCGCCAGGGCCTTTAACTGGTCTTGGGCTAAAGCTTTGGTCGGGTAGATATAGAGCGCCCGGGCTTTGGGGTCGGTCAGGAAACTTTCCAGTACCGGCAGATTGTAACAGAGAGTTTTCCCGCTGGCGGTGCCGGTCACAATCACGGTATTCCTTCCGGCCCGGATGGCATTGACGGCTTGCGCCTGATGGCGATAGAGCCGGGCAATGCCTTTCGCCGCCAAGCAGTCCTGCAATTGGGCAGGTAGCGGCGGGTCAACTTCACCGTCAACCGCGGGGCTGCCCGGTAATTCCTGAATCAAGGCGATTTGTTGTTGGTAATAGGGGTCGGTGGTCAGCCGTTTCAGAAAACGTGGGACATCCATATGAAAATACCTCGTCAAGTCGAATTCTTTAAAATGATTCGACACCGCAACGAGGCATCCCTGCAATATTTTAGAAAGCTCATCCTAAAGCCGGTTTATTGATTTGGGCCTCCATATCGGAGGCAAAGTTTCCGGTAGCGACCGCAGCGACCGGCCCGGTCATGGCGACGTCGAAATCGGTCCCCAGCTCAATAGTGATCACCCCACCCGGCATGTGGACATTAACCTTTTGGTCAACCAAGCCCAGTTTGTAAGCAACCCCTGCCGCCGCGCTGCTGCTACTGCCTGAAGCCAGGGTATAACCGGCTCCCCTTTCCCAAATTTCGATGCGGATGTTCGACCGGTCAATTACCTGTAATAACTGCAGATTAATCCGATTTGGAAAAATCGGATGATGCTCGACCAACGGACCCAGTTGTAAAGCTTGTTCCTTGGAGACGGTTGGCAATAAAATCACACAATGTGGATTACCAATGGAAACACAGGTAATCGGATAGACCCGCCCCTGCAACTCCAAAGTTTCATTGACCACCTCGCGAATTTCGCCCGCGACCGGGATCAGATCGCTTCGGAAAATCAACTTGCCCATACCGACTTGGATCAAATTGGCATTAGCATCCAAAAGGCGGACCTGTACTTTGCCACCTAAAGTTTCGAGTTCAAAAACCGGGTCAGTTATGTATCCCTGGTCATGCAGATATTTGGAGAAAATCCGAATCCCGTTGCCGCTTTTTTCCGCTTCGCCGCCATCGGGATTAAAGATCCGCAACTTAATCTTGCCGGCCTCCCAAAGCGGTCCTAATAAAATTCCGTCCGAACCAACCCCGAAATTACGATTGCAAATTAATTTGATATTTGCTTCGGTAAGATTGATCTTCATCTGATTCGGGTCAATTACCAAATAATCATTACCCAAAGCATGATACTTAAAAAAATCGGCTTTCATTTTATCGTTGCTCCCTTTTCCTTTGTTTTAGCGCACCGGTGTTTTCAATAATACGTCCGACGCCGCGTTAATATACCTGTCCGGCGAATTACAAAACCGGACGCCCGATTTTAATCTACTATATTTTGGCCTTCGCAAAACTGATAAAAAATTTGGTCGCCCCAATTTTGTTATTGATAATATCACTTATTGGAACGAATTGTCAATTATTTATGGCTACATTATAATAAAATTCCAATCCTGAATTTTTTAAGTAAAAAACAATTCCAACCTTTCCAACCTATTTTTTACTTCTGAAATCACCGTTTGTTCCATAGCTTCCCCAGCGGCTTCAAAAGTCACCGCCAACCGTAAATATGCTCCGGCTTCATCCCAAGGCACGGTAGAGATTAAAGCCTTTTTTAACAGATATTCCGCAGCATCCGCCGCCGAATCAAATCTAATTCCGGAACGGGCGCCGGCGG
>JASFQO010000450.1:0-3223 GCA_050115405.1 Bacillota bacterium | reverse complement strand
GGTCTGCACCGATGTCCGGATGCCGGTCATGGATGGTCTGCAGCTCATCAAGCAAGTCAGAGAGAGTGGCGGGTCAAAAGTAAAATTTGTCATTTTAAGCGGTTATGATGATTTTTCCTATGTCCGGTACGCGATGCGTTTTGGCGTATGTGAGTATTTGCTCAAACCGGTTGATGAAATCGAGCTTAATGGAGTCATTGCTAAAATTAGCCGGCAGATTCAGGAAGAACAGCGGACGCAAGCGCGCCGCGAACACCGCCGGGCTTTGGTCGCCAACCGGACGATCCAACGGTTTTTAAAAGGAGACACCAACCAATTTGTGGTGACCAAGGTCAAATCATTATTAAAGATTGCGGATGATGAAATCTATAGCTTTATTTTACTGAAAATTAACTATGCCGGAAATCGCTTGGAGCAATCGGGAGAGAGTGAATTAACGGCGCCAAAAGTCCCGGTTAAAGCGTTAATCGCCGCAAGCTTGGCGCAGCAATTCGGTTTCCGCCTCTTTGAAACCGCTACTCATCTTTTGGGGTTAATTGTCCCTCAAGCGCTGAAACAATCAATAGCCGCGCTTAAATCTCAATTGGAACGGAACTACAATGTTCAGGTTACGTTGGCTGTCAGTGAGAAGTTACCGGGGCTCAAATCACTGGCGCAACTGTACCGGCAGGCGACCACCGCCCTCTATTATGAGTTTTTCGAAGGTGAAGGCAGTATCATTTATTATCATGAGATCAAAAATGCCACTCTGAATTATAATCTCGCCAATATCCCGATCGACCGCTTGCTGGAGGAGATCAAACATAGTAATTTTGCAGCCGTCGCCACTGAGATCGACCGCCTGTTTCAGAACTTTTCCCGGGAAAGGCTCGCCCCGGAAGTAATCAAAGTTTTGATCAAAAACCTAGAATTGGAAATTTTCAAGTTGGTTTTAGCGTTGAATGGCCCTGCCGGCGAGCTTTCCGCCCGATTTATCAAGTTTAATAAAGAGTTTGCCTCTGGGGACCTTGCCAGGCTACAAACCGGTTTTGGCGCGTTTTGCAACTATTTGGCCGAACAGTTTTCCGTAAGCGGACAAAGTAATTCCAAAGACTTAATTCAGCTAATCAAGCTTTATATTAAGGAAAATTACCACCAGGAGATCAATCTGAAAAGTTTAGGCCGGGAATTTCATCTGAACCCGGTTTATTTGGGGCAGTTATTCAAGAAGCACACGGGATTTCATTACAGTGAATACCTTCACCAAATCCGGATTGACGAGGCGAAACGACTATTGCGCCAAACTTCCCTGAAGATCGCGGCGATTGCCCGGGCTGTCGGTTATCAGGATCCTAATTACTTTGTCAGAAATTTTAAAAATATTACCGCGGTTTCTCCTTCGGAATATAAAAGACAGTAAAAGGGGCGCGTTTTGACAGTTGACAGTGAACGGTTGACAGTGAACACTCTTATTCGGAGATTATCATAAGAAAAGGGATAGGAAAAATATATTTGCTTGTTTATGATAAAAATGCTAAAGGGGGATGTATTCAACTTTGGCATTTTTTATATTTTTTAAACCATTCTAAATTAAAAAAATATAACTTTTTTATGTAAAAACAGGTAAGAATAGGCAGGAATTGAATGAAAAAGCAAGAATGAATAATTTACTGCAATTTCTCCTCGGAAGACAACAGACGGTAAAAGGGGTGAGCCTTGTTGCTTAAAATCCGCCGGTATCTTTTTCGGAGTATTAATGATCTGCCCTTAAAATACAAGTTTATTTTGATTTACGCGCTGTGCGTCTTGACGCCGATTATCCTCATTAATCTGGTGTTTTTAAGTAAAATCTCGACTTTTGTGAAGGAAAGAGAAGCGGGAAACTGCCGGAACGCCATGGAAAGAGCCAATACCGAGCTTTTGGGGCTGATTGAAGGGTGCGTTACGGTTAGTCATGCCATTTCGACCGATCGCCAGTTGCAGTTGGCCTTGCAGCGCCATTATCATGATTTTGAGACGTTTTATGATGCCTATGATTTATTCTTGAGAAATCGGCTGAAACGTTATATGGCAATTTACAATTACTTTAGTGAGATTAGGGTCTATTCTACCAACGACACCATCCCCGATAGCGGATATTATCTCCGTATTAATGAGACGATCAAAAATACGCAATGGTATCAAGCGGTTTCCCAATCCCCGGAAGAAATACTGCTTTGTGCTTATCGGGAGAGCAGTCCCGGGATCGCCACAAGTAGCGACCAATATTTATGTATAATTTGCAAATTCAGCGACGCTTCATTGGCCAATCAAATTCAAAATTATGTCAAGATAAATATTGATATCAATAAAGTCTTTGCGATTTTCAACCGGGAACAAAACTATATCAATTTATGTCTGGTTGATGGGGCAAACCGGATGATTTATGCGCCAAATAACCGGTTTTTTTACCGGCTCAACTTGAAAACAGCGGACTATAATCCGCGAGTCTTCACGAAGCAGGGCATCGTCCTGCAAAAAGAGATCGGTAACGCTAAATTTCTTAATAACTGGAAAATCATCGGTATTGGGGACAGGAGAGTAATTTTACGGGCTCTGAACCGGTCCCGCTTGTTCATTCTGGGGCTGGCCCTAGTCAGTATGTTGGTCGCCACCGTATTAATTTTGGCGATCGCCCGGTCGCTCAATTACCGGATCAATAAACTGATGAAACATATGGCAAAAGTGGAAAATCAACAGTTTGAGCAGATTGAGATGGCTGAATGCCAGGATGAAATCGGCAGTCTGATTAAGAGTTTTAACCTGATGACCGCCAAGATTAAAGCGTTGATTAACGATGTCTATAAACTGAATATCCAGAAAAAGGAGTTTGAATTGGAGCGGATGCGGACGGAGTTGAATCATTTGCAAAGTCAAATGAATCCCCATTTCTTATTTAATACCCTTAACGCCATCATGGTAGTTTGCGTGAAAAATAATTACACCGAAATCAGCGAAGTGCTCAAATACCTTTCCAAGCTATTACGGCGCCTGCTTAATAGGAAAGACGACTTGGTAAGCGTTGCCGAAGAACTCGCTTTTGCGGAGATGTATTTAAAGATCGAAAAATTTCGTTTTGGGGAGAAGATTAAGTATCAGATGACAATTGACGAAGTAGCGCTCCAATGTCTGCTACCGAAGATGAGTATTCAACCGTTAATTGAGAATGCCTGCAAACATGGGATTCAGACCATTAAAGGGATCG
>JASFQO010000449.1:0-3225 GCA_050115405.1 Bacillota bacterium | reverse complement strand
CTTATCTTCAATGACTTCAGTAGTCAAATCCATGATCCGGGCGATAATCTCCCGAATCTTGATGGTGGGAAATGGCAAGATAAAGTCATTTTCCACCAGGATTTGATTGGTCCCTTCATTAACCACGCTATCCAACTTCAGTAAAACTCCCGGACCCAATTGAACCGGAATCTGGACGCTTTCGGTAACCTTGACAAAGAATTCCATCACCACTTTTTGCAACAAAGTTGTCGCGGTTTGCAGATTAAAGTGGACAAATTCGACAATGGGGTTTACCTCGACATCCATACCCGCGGTCGCGCCCGGAATATCCACAAAGGTCGAAAAATCAACATCCTCGGCCTGGTGGAGTTCAACATTGCTGGAGCTGACATAAAAAATCTGCTTATGAATAATTCCTTGGATAATCACTTTATCATCAATCACATGAGTAGTTAGATCGCGCACCACTACGGTAATATCATCAATTTTGAGCGCCGGATTGACCAAAGTTACCAAGTTCTCAAACAGCTCCTGTTTCGTACCTTCTCCCACCACCTGATCCACCCGGACCAGCGGCCCGGTGCCAATCTGGACATTAAGCTGGCGAGTTTCGGTAACTTTAACAAAGAATTCAACGACTACTTTTTGATGCAACAATGTCGGCGTAAGCAAATTAAAGATGATCGTTTCAATCGTGGGACTGATTTGGACATTCATCCCCGGCGTGGCTCCAGGCAAATCCACAAACGTGCTAAAGGGAAGTTCTTCGGCCTGATGATGGACGATATCATCTTCGCCGACAAAAAAGATCTGTTTATGGATGATCCCTTGGATAATTACCTTATCGGCAATGACATCGGTGGTGAGATTACAAATTGTCGCATTAATGTTACGTACTTTAAGCGCCGGAATATTTAACGTAATATTTTGTTCCACCAATACCTGCTTGGTATTCTCATTAATAACCACTTCCGCCTTAATTAAAGGGTCCATTCTATTCCCTCCTCAATTTAACAAATTCCAATTTTCATACGAACTTTCATGTCTAGCTGCGCTTTGACACAAAACTATAAGTGTAAATTACCTGACGGTAATTTTCACCCTAACGTTCATGTCCTTGCTGCGCCGGGCACAAAACTGTGAGTGTAAATTGCGAGGACGCAATTTCCACCCTAAGACCTGAGTATTCTTGTCTATTGCCCTTCATCATCCACCTCGCTTTGTTTTTTTTGACGGTATTGCGCTTTCCGGATCGGAGTGGCGTCCAATTCTACCGAAATTTCATCGCAAGCTGATTCGGATACTTGGGGCGAAGCCTCGGAATAAAAACGATTCTTATAATAATGATACCGTCGCAACCAAAATGTTAACCCAAACATTATTAAGAGATAAATACCCAGTCCTAAGATTAAGAATAATACCACCATGAACTCCTCCAAGTGCTAAAAGATCACCATCCGGTTTAGCTAGCTTCGGTATAATATATGTGCCTATTGGTCCATGTGCTAATGTTTAAAAGGGGAAATTCAAAACTATTTTAGGAAAAGAATACTCGTAAATGTGTCCATGCCTGCCGGCTCGGGCAAAAGGACAAAATCAAAAGGGACATATCGGTTGCGATAGTCCCTTTTGCCCTCCACCTGCTTTTCGGTTCGAAAGATTAACTCCGTTCCAACCAGGTTAGTTGCTCCAGTTCGGCCAAGAGAAGTCCAATTTGACGATCCCAAGTATGACCGGCCGCAAACTCCCGGCGCCGCATTTTAACCAAATGCGGTTGCCGGCGTTCCTCAAACAACGCCCGCTTGACCGCATTTAAACATTCCGCCAAATTATCATACCGATATACTAAAGGCGGTTGTAAATCCCGTACAAAAGGAAGATTGCGACTGACTACCGGAATGCCGGCCGCCGCATATTCATAAAGTTTTACCGGATCCGCCCCTTGAGCGATGCGATTGTCCACAAACGGAATCAGCCCCACATCAAAACAGCGGACATAACCCGGTAGTTGCGCATACGGCCGAGGCCCCAGATAGACCAGGTTGGACGGCGCGCCACTAAAATTCCATTGATACGATTCGCCAATAATCACTATCCGCCACTCCGGCCGTACCGCGGCGATTTGGTAAAGCAGCTCCATATCAACCCAGCCCCGATAAAAAGCGCCTGTGAATCCCAGGAGTATTTGGCGCTCCTGTTTATACCGGCGCAATTCCTCCGGGACCGCAAAATTTCCGCTTTGATAATGCTGCAGGTCAACACCATTGGAAAGCAGCATTAACCGGGAGTGTTGCGGGCGATGTTTAGCCATTAAACTTTGGGACACACAGATTACCAAATCAGCCCGGCTTAACATCAAGGCTTCAGAGCCGTCAAACACCGGATCATCGTCAATGCAGTCATAAATGATAAACTTCTCCCCACCGGGTTCAAGCCAACCGGCGTACGCCGGAAAATAAACAAAATAAATTGCAGCCTCAACCGCTTCCGGCAGTTGTCCGAAATCATAATAGACCCAAAGATGCGGCGCTACTTCTTCTCGCGCCTTCCCCGAAACCTGAACCGGATTACGATAGTGGACCGGATGCCCCGATTGGGCTAACCGTAACATCAACTGCTGCGGTCGATGCCATAAATAAGACCAGTCAATCGCCGCCAGACAGACTATCGGCCGTTTTTGCGCCATCTTCCCGATTACACCCTCCTTTCGTCCGGCAGCGCCATATTTTAATATAAGTATATTGGCTTTGGCGCTTTCGTATGAAACATTCAAAAAGATTGTTCCAAGCCCCCAAGCCATTGACCGCCGCCATTCCGTAACATTTGCCCTTATGCTTTCATAAACTATCCAATGAAAAAGCGCACTCCTTTTGGCTTGAAAAACAATTTCAGGAAAGGTCGTTATTGATGCCAAAAACCAAAGTGTTAATTCTGGGCGGCACCGGAATGCTCGGCCACACTTTATTACGTTACTTGAGCCCAAACCCTGCTTTAGAGGTAAGGGCCACTGTCCGCAAACTCGACTTGGGTAAGGTGGTCTTCCCTCCGGAACTGCGGACAAAGCTGGTCCCAAAAATCGATGCCGCCTGTCAGGCTATGATACGTGATTATCTATACGCTCACCAACCCGACGTGGTAATCAATTGCATCGGCCTCATAAAGCAAATTCAAAAACAACAATCATCAGCGGCAATGATTGCCATCAATACGGTACTCCCACACCAACTGGCCAACTACTGCAAC
>JASFQO010000448.1:0-3232 GCA_050115405.1 Bacillota bacterium | reverse complement strand
AACAAAAAAGAAGCAAGCTTGCAATTTTATGGTTTTTAACAATTTTGGTATTGGCATTGTTGACTCTTTCCGGAATTGGATTTACTGAATCAAAAGTAACCGCTTTCCGAGTATTGTTTGATTTCAACTTAGATCCCAAAGGAATGTCGTTAACGGATAATATCTATACACGGTACATTCGTGAAAAAACCGGAGTCCAAATCAAATTCGAATCACCAGGTACCGCCGCATACGACAATAAGCTAAATATTATGATGGCTTCCGGGGATTATCCCGACGCATTTATGACCAATTACCGCGAAACGATTCTCCAATATGCCACGGACGGTATGCTCACTGATTTGACACCCTATATCCGTAATACCCGAAAATATCCGAACTTTAAAAACATGCCCGTCGACGCTTGGAAACCAGTTACCAACAAAGGAAAAATATGGGCATACCCTTACAATCGCCAGGATGCTTTTAATCAAGTAGTCTATGTCAAAAAAGAATGGATGAAACGACTTGGTTTGAAAACGCCAAAGACTATTGAGGATTTTTACCAGGTTTTAAAAGCGTTTCGCGAACAAGATCCTGACGGTAATGGTAAGAAAGATACTTACGGTCTATTGGTGGAAAACAAACTCACCTATGGCGGACGGATCTTTCAATCAGCCTTCAATGCCGCCTCATACAAAATTATTGGCGGCAAGGTCACTCCACCTGAGATTACCCCGCAATATAAAGAATATCTCAAATTTATGCATCGTCTGGTTAAAGAGGGAATTATTGATCAAGAATTTCCTTTGATCAGCGCTCCTATCTATCGGGAAAAATTGAAAACCGGCCGCTACGGCATGACTTCAAACTTCTGGCACGGTAACCAACTTCCGGAATATACCGCCCGTAAAGTGGACCAAGTCTGGGAGGCGCTTCCCCTGCCGGTGATGAAAAACGGAAAACCGTCTCACTTTGTCTATGACCGCGTGAATCGGCACTATATCGGGATCCCGAAAAACATTAAAAATGTAGATGCCTTAATGCGGATGTTCAACTGGATACTCTCTCCGGAAGGAACTCGTTTTACTTATTTGGGAGTCGAGAATAAGGAGTATCGCCTTAATAATCAAAAGATCGAGGTGCTGAAGGCGCCGCATCCGTTGCTGCAATACTCTTTTCCGTTGATTAAGAGCGGCCGGATGACCCAATTAGTCAAACAATGTATGTCCATTAACAATACTGACGACGCAATGGCGCGCTTGGATCTGTCCACCAAAATAGGACGGTTGGACAAAATTTTAGCAGTACTGGCTTACTTTCCCGATCTGGCCAACTATAACCTGAAGAACATTAGCAGTGAGTACACCACCAAAGCCATACTCGGCGTGGTCGACATTGACGCCACCTGGAACGATTATGTTAATAAATGGCGTTCCTCCGGCGGCGACAAGGCGATCAAATTCTGGACCGATTGGTATAACCACGGCGGTAAAAAACTTTGTAAGTAACGGTTGTATATTCGGTCCAAATAATCCAAACGGAGTTAATATGTGGTGCAACTAGCGTGCTGGAAAAACAATCCAGTTCCGGCACGCTTTCTTTATTAACCGATTCAGCCTGACGCATCAAAGCAAATGCCTAGAAAGAGAGTGGTTAAAATGGCTTGCTCCCAAATTAATCCTTTAAAAAGATTTATTTCTCTCCTGAACCAGCATAAATTCCTTTATTTACTTTTGACGCCGGGTATTATCTGGTATGTCATTTATAAATATTTACCCATGTACGGACTGATCATTGCCTTTAAAAATTTTAGTTTTGCCGCGGGCATCGTCGACAGCCAGTGGGTGGGGCTGAAACATTTTCAATTCTTGTTTTCGTTTCCCGATTTTTACGCGATTCTACGCAATACGGTCTTAATTAGTATCTACAATCTGGTGTTTGGATTCCCGGTTCCGATTATTTTGGCGTTGTTACTAAATGAACTGACAGGGATACGTCTCAAACGCACTTTGCAAACTATATTTTATTTTCCGCACTTTCTGTCGTGGGTGGTTTTTGGGGGAATTATCATCCAGCTATTAGGGCCCAATGATGGTATGGTGAATTCGTTAATTAAATTATGCGGCGGACAACCGGTTTTCTTTATGGCGAAACCGGAATATTTTCGGGCCATTGTGGTCATTTCCAGTATCCTAAAGGAAGCCGGCTGGGGAGCTATTGTCTATATCGCGGCTTTGGCCGGCATTGACACCGAACAATACGAAGCCGCCGCCGTTGATGGCGTAAATCAGTGGCAGAAATTAATCTATATTACTTTGCCCGGCATTATGAATACAATCGTAATCATGTTTATCCTGAAAATCGGTTACCTGTTGGAGGTCTCCTTCGAACAGATTTATGTCCTATATAATCCGATGGTCTACGAAGTGGGCGATGTATTGAGCACATATATTTACCGCGTGGGACTCCAAGGAATGAAGTTTAGCCTGACCACGGCGATCGGACTGTTTCAATCAGCAATCGGGCTGGGTTTGGTATTCTTAACCAATAAAATAGCGCGAAAATACAGTGATGTTTCATTGTGGTAAGGAGGAAAATTTACAAATGGCCGAGATAGCTGAATATAATCGCAAAAAGCTTTATCACCTTTTAATCGCCGCGACCTTAATCACCTTCGGGATAATTACTTTTGTGCCTTTCTATTATGTAGCAATGACTTCGTTCAGTGACCCGGATCTGATTCGGGAGGGCGTCTTGCTGCTGACACCTAAACAACCCACTCTGGACGCCTACCGGATGATCTTGACCAACATCCGTTTTCTCAACTGTTTTAAGGTAACAGTACTGCGGACTGTTTTTGGGACGTTTTTGGGCTTAGCTTTGCAATGCTCTTTGGCTTATGCGTTATCGCGGCGCTATTTACCGGGACGGAAGTTTTTCATGAAGATGATTATTTTCGCCATGTTGTTTAACGGCGGAATCATCCCTACTTATTTAGTGGTTAAAGCGACCGGCCTGGTTAATACTTTCTGGGCGTTGATCATTCCCAACGCCATTAGTACCTGGAACGTTATTTTAATGCGCACTTTCTTTGAAAATATTCCTGTAAGTCTGGAAGAAGCCGCTAAGATTGACGGCGCCAATGATTTGTTTGTTTTTACCCGGATTGTTTTGCCGTTATCCAAACCGGTCCTGGCGACCATCGGGCTATTTTGCGCGGTTAAACATTGGAATTCATTTATGGATGCCG
>JASFQO010000447.1:0-3237 GCA_050115405.1 Bacillota bacterium | reverse complement strand
AATACAAAACACCGCATACAACGGAACCGCTTTAATCCCATTCTCAAAGCCAAAATTTTTCGCGGAAATCCGAATTGAATAACGCGGTTGATAACGCCCGACAAACTGGGCCAGACTCTTCGCCTTGACGTTGTCTCCGGACTTGACTTCCACCGGAATCACATTCCCGTCCCGATCCTGAATGACAAAATCAATCTCGGCTTTCCCCTGTGAATCCCAGTAAAACGGCGTATACCCATTGAAGGTTAACGCCGCGCAAACGTAATTTTCCGCCAACGCGCCTTTAAAACCGACAAAACTCGCCGTCTCCGAAAGCACCGCATTGGCCGGAATGTTAAACTTGGCGCACAGCAGGCCGGTGTCGGTCAGATACACTTTAAAAGCGGAACCGTCCATATAGGCGGTTAAGGGTAATTTCCCTTCGTTTACTTTATGGCATTTGATAATCACTCCGGAAGCCCTGAGCCATTCCAGCGGGGTTTCATATTCATACGCCCGGGCGCCGCTTTTAATTACTTTATACTGAAATTTATGATTGTCTTTTGCAAGCTGAGCGGGGACGGAATTAAAGGCCGCCATGATCCTGGCGGTTTCCATCGGAGTGGCGTACTTGGCCATATCCGCAAGATAGGCGTCATTGAGTGTCTTTTGCTCCGCCAAAACAAAATTATAATCCTGTTTTTCGCTATACTCCAAAACCGCCCGGGGCATGCCCCCGGTTAACAGATACAACCTATATAAATCCAGCGCCGTTTCATGTAAAGACAACGGTTCATCCGTTGTAAAGGAACTCCGGATCAATTCCGCCAATTCCGTTTTGCCCAAAGCCCATAAAAACTCCTCCAAATCAAGCGGGTACATCGTTAACAGTTTGACCTTGCCGACCGGGAAAGAGTATTTCTCACGATTCACCGCCACACCCAACAGGCTTCCGGCGGCAATAATATGGTACTCGGGCGCGTTTTCACAAAAATATTTTAATGAGGTCAACGCCCGCTCACAGGATTGAATTTCATCAAAGCAGAGCAATGTGTCGCCTTTGAAGATGCTCTGTCCGGATTTGGCGGCCAGTTCCCGAATGATCCGGTCGGGATTCAAATCCCGTTCAAAAATCGCAGCAAGTTCCGTGCTATCCTCAAAATTACAATAAACCGTATTTTTATAATGCTCCTTACCAAATGAAAGCACCGTATAGGTCTTGCCAACTTGCCTCGCTCCATATAGTAGCAGCGGCCTTCTTGAGCTTGAAGTTTTCCATTTTTCTAATTTTTCAACAATTTTTCGTTTCACAAAATGTCATCTCCAAACACTTATTTTAACATTATTATATCAGCCCCCGTTTAATTGTCAAGGCAAAACCTCACCGCAAAAAAATTGCCATTCCTTCGCTTTTAACTCCCGGTACTCTGATATAGCAGAAGATACCGCCACACACCCGCGCCAGACGATGAATATGGAAGTAAGAGCCGACGGTCTGCACGAACACGTTGAGCGTTGCCCGGATACGGCGGAGCGGCACATATCTTTACTTTTGCCGCTCATAAACCTGCAACGCTTGCCGCATCCGTTCACACAGAATGGCCCTGATATGCTCCGGTTCCAACACTTCCACCCACGGCCCGAAAGACAGCAAATACCCGTAAACCCACTCATCCTCGGGAAAACAGATCTGCAATTCGAAAGTGCCGTCTTCATTACGCCGAATCAACCGTTCATCATAATCATCATATAACCTGTACCCCGCCAGGGGTTGGAAACGTAATTTCAGATTGACCATTGTTTTGGCCGCCGGCGGATTTTCAGCGGGGTCGGTAATTTTGAGAGCGTGAGCTTGACGTTCAAATTTTTGCTCCGTTAAAACGACCTCCCGCATCCGGGTGATTTTAAAGTTCCGCAGCGCCTGACGGGTTTGACACCAGGCCCAGAGATACCAGGCTTTCGCTTTGAAAAAAAGCTTCAACGGTTCCACGATCCGGTGGCTCCGTTTACCGTCGGCTCCTAAATAGGTAAACTCCAATTTCTGACGTTCCAGGATCCCCTTCCGAATGGTCTGAAATTTCAGCTTTTCCTCCGGCCCGCTGCCCCAGGGCGAGAAATCAACCTCCACCCAGTCGGTCCCGGCGACATTTTTAAACAGCGCGCCCAGTTTATCCAGGATCAGGTCCACTTCAGGATATTTCACCACCCGCAAGGTCTGTAGGGCCAGTAAAATACTCTCGCTTTCCCGGCTGGTAAGCGCCGCCCGGTCCAACGAAAACCCTTCCATCAAGGCGATACCGCCGCCATTGCCCTTAGTGGCGTAGACCGGCACCCCCGCCGCCGCCAACACCTCGATGTCCCGGTAAATCGTCCGGCTGGAAACCTCAAACCGCTCCGCCAGCTCTTTGGCGGTAACCGGTCCTTTATTCAATAAAATGGTGGTAATCGCCACCAAACGGTCAATTTTCATGACAAATTCACGTCTCCTTGGGCGAACATCAAATTCGCCTCTTCATTATACATTCTAATTATACACCTGATTTGCGACATGAGTTTGTCATATTTGAATATCAAAAAAACTCCTGCCGCCTAATAATGGTCGAGGAGTTCTTTTGATGCTCAAATGTACCGGACTATTGTTTATGCTGGAATTACACTACCTGACAATTTTCACAAAAATAAATACTGCCACCCAGGTACGCCTCTTTTTTGATTGACGTCCCACAAACCGGGCAAGGCTTCCCAAAAGTATTCTTGCTGAATTTGGTTTGATTAGGCCTCGCTTTCCGCCAGACACGGTACATAATAATCCAGGATGACCTCTTTAACACCTTGTTGCATCGGGATGACAAACCGTTCATAATCATACACTTCGATCGAGTAACCGGCAGTATTGTCATAGCGGTAACCTTTTTCCTCGAGCGCCGCCAGGGTTAAGTTCATTCCCTCAAAATAAATCTCCCCGTTATCCTCTCGCCCTTTAACCCAGGCAATCCCCATGGTGCATTCCGGCAAATCCCGGCAAACATATCCCGTAGGGACGGGGGCCTCCGGCTTCATTAACATCCCGACGATGTAACAAAACCGGCCGGTCGCCGGATCGTACTCGCCCATCCACCCGACATAATCCGGGATCACCAGGTACTCTTTCATATTTTTCAAGGTAGTAAACGTACCGTCATTGATACATTGATCCCAAAATGCCGGGAGGGGATTGTTTTCCGGATTGACTTGTCCAAATATCATTTTCCCAATCAC
>JASFQO010000446.1:0-3238 GCA_050115405.1 Bacillota bacterium | reverse complement strand
CGGGCGCACATGAAAAATACCTTCCAAAAATTAGGAAGGTATCTGTTGTTTTAGCTGGCGCGCCCGGCGTGATTCGAACACGCGGCCCTTTGATTCGTAGTCAAATACTCTATCCACTGAGCTACGGGCGCATTATAAATGGCAAAGAGAGGGATTAAAACCCTCGCTAAAAATTAACGGTTTAGCAAACCGCTCCCGCTGACTTTTTCTATTTTAATCTATTTTAAACTATATTGCAAGCCCTTTATTAAGGTTATTTTGTTAAGTTGTACCATATATTATCCTCTAACGAATTAAATAAACTAATGCCTTAAGATTAAAAGCGGCCTTAAACAGGTCGCTTTTTTATTTCTTATCTTTTTCACCCTTGATCCAACAGTAACTCTACGATTGCTATTTATCGGCTGCGTTGGGACGTTTGTTAGATTGGTTTAAAATTACTTTTGCAAATAGGATTATTTTGCTACAGGCCTATGCTTGCATCCTCTGTTGTTAGTGGTGCTGCTTCAGACAAACTTTTACCTTTTTTTTGCGGTAAAGCGTAAAAACACCCTGTTCGATTTCGAGTTTCTGAAGCATATCCCATAATACCTTGCATTGAATTCCGACCAAGATTTGCAGTATAGATTAAACCTGCTGCATTATTAAAATTCCAAGCAACCATGTCACCAACTTGTATCCATTGTCCACCACCATTCGAATAGGTCCAACTTCCATCCGCATTAAAAATCCAAGGCCCTGTCGAAACTGTTGACCCATCACAACCCCAATCTACATAACCAGTCCAAGTTCCTACGATGCTGTTTGCTTCCGCTGCAAACACCCGACTAGCAGTTCCAGGTAAAACCAATAACGAAAAAACCAAACAAATCACAAGCAAACCGAAAGCTACATTTTTTAATCGCATTCGAATCTCTCCTTACTTGTTTGACTTATTTTTGCAATTCAAGCATAACATTGCGGTTTCTTCTATCTCACCTCCTCATTTTTCCCTGATTTAAGGATAACAAATTATGCATATAATTCATGTCGATTTATATGCAGTATACATAAATACTTTACGTTTCATTGTTCTTTATTACCTCAAAAACCGGTTCAAATATTCTTAGATGCCTCATCCAAGGTATCATAAATTCTTTGCAAAATTCTTTGACAGAAGGTTTTTGGCAACAAAAAAGGCCTTCGGGTGTATCCCGAAAACCGTTGATTTCTGGCGGAGAGAGAGGGATTCGAACCCTCGCTAGGATTACTCCTACTAACGGTTTAGCAAACCGTCCCCTTCAACCAGCTTGGGTATCTCTCCGGTTGGTTGCTGGATGCCGGAATCTGAAGGCAGGACTTGAGCCGCGCACTTCAAGTTCCCAACTTTAAAACATTATGGCGAATCGAACTTCAAAATTTGAATCTGTCTAATTGACTAAAGGTCCGCATGAAACCTAGAAACCTCAAGTTTCCAGTTTCTAGCCTCCAGCCTCTAGTATGGCGGAGGAGGAGGGATTCGAACCCCCGGTACCTTGCGGTACAACGGTTTTCAAGACCGCCTCCTTAAACCACTCGGACACTCCTCCGAGTCCTTGCGAACGTATTAATTATATTATCACATAGCAGGTGAAGTGTCAAGAAAATCGTTGCGGTTTGGATTGACAAAAATTGTTTACTGTTTTACTGCAATTGCATATCGCTAATCCGGTCCATATACATTTGCGTCAAGGCGTCCGCTTCCTCGGTAGTATTGGCCTCGGCGTAAATCCGGAAAACCGGTTCTTCGGCATCCGGCAAGACCAACGCCCAACCGTTGTCATGAAACACCTTCAACCCGTCGGTCAACTCCAACTCCCGCCCTTTATTCTCTTCAAAAAGACGGCGCATTACCCGCCCTTTTTCTTCCCAGGGACAGTCGACTTCCTGATAACCCCGTTCCACCTGTGGCAATAATTGGCTCAACTCCGCCAGGGATAACCTCTCCCGGGCCAGCAACTCCAATACCTTTATCAGGCTAAAGACGGCGTCCGCCTGCGGTTGATATGAAGCTTGCCCGTTTAAAGCCGGAAACAACTTGGTCTGCGCAATCTTTTCCATCAACGAACGCGGGTTGGCTTTGGTGCGGATCACCTTGCCCCGAAACTGCCGGGCCATGGTTTCGATCGTATGCGGCGCCGTCACCTGGACCGGCATGGCGGTCGCCTCGTCCTGATACTTTAAGACCAAAAAAGACAGTAACGCGGTTAACTGTTCCTCTTTCAGAATCTCCCCATGGTTGTCCAACAAAATCAAGCGTTCCGCATTATTATCAACGATTACGCCCAAATCAGCCTGTCGGATTGGCATTACTTCCGCTACCCGACTGATTGAGCCCAGCAGATCTTTCAAGGTCTTGGGACGGTCCGGCGGAAGTTGCGCCGCATCATAACAATTATACACCTCACAATGCAGTTTTTCAAAGATTGCCGGTAAAATCACCGCCAAGTTCCCCGGGTCATAGTTGACCACAATTTTAAACCGGACCGCGCTGATCAATTGCTGTTGTTCCAGAGTAAACAACCCTTGCAGATAGCCTTCAACCAATTGCGGGACAAAGGTTAATTCCCCCATCGTCGTCGCGCCGGCGCGCAAGAAATCTTCGCAGCAATAACTGTTCTCCAAGGCCCGTTCCGCCGCTTTATCCAGATTCATGCCCTGGCGGTCCAAAAATTCCATGACCACTCCTTCCGGGTCCTGCGGATTGGCCCGTAAATGGACTCCCCCTTGGGCGCCCAAGGCTACCAAAGCATAGCGGACGAGTGGAGTGGTCATGGTCCCCAAATCAAAAACCCCGACTCCGGAAGCAAGCAAACCCGAGATTAAGGCCCGTTTCATCACCCGTGGCGCCTTAAATTGGTCGGAAGCCACTACACATTGCGCTCCCGGTTTGAGTTGCGCCCCGAAAACGCCCCCCAACTTTGCGGCGACCTCCGGGGTAATTTCCTGATTGACCGTTCCGCTGATCCCATTATTACCAAAGAGACTCTTGGAACTCTTTTTGGCCCAAATCAAACTCTCATTTAATACCGCGCCGCTATCGACCACTTTATTCGGCCAGACTTTGACTTGGGACTTGACACTGGCTTTGACGCCCAAAGAAACTCCATCGCCCAAAACAGCCCCTTCATTGACGGTATTATGCCCTTTCAAATGGTTATGACGGCATAATAATGCTCCGTTAAGTTCACTGCCGGCGCCCAGATAACAATGCTCCCAC
>JASFQO010000445.1:0-3240 GCA_050115405.1 Bacillota bacterium | reverse complement strand
ATATAAAGCAATTGAAAAACATACAAGTTAAATTTGATTTAATTTTAATATATTTTCCCAATTAAATCAACTATTCCCTTTTTGTTATTTTTTTAAATTAAAATTCCCTGGTACTACTCACGGGTAAAATTTATGGAATAGAATACATGAGTCAGGAGACCGGAGATTAACAGGTTTTCCCGAAGGGCGAGCGAAAAACGGCACTTGGTCGAGCACCGCAGCGACCGAGTGACGCAGCAATGTGCGGCTTTTCACGGCGCATCGGCCAATCCGGCAAGTCTACCCACCACCTTTTTCAGCGCTTCCGGACAGCTTCGTTATCCCTGCCCCTGAATAATTGCGAATTTAAAAGAATATAAAAGAACTTAACGGAAGATAACTCTTGACTAATCCCTAAATTCGATTTTATAATGATAATAGCAAAACAAATTTCGTGGGGTAGATCAAAATGCCTTCAGTCAAGCTTCCCGAAGAACCCAACGCCATTCTCACCTTAGAAGAAGCCAGCCGGTTATTCCAAGTCAGCACCAAAACCTTTCTCAAACTGTTGCGCGAGGAGGATATTCCCGCCCGGAAGATCGGCCGGGAGTGGCGGTTTTCCCGCAAAGCCTTACTTGCCTGGATCGCGGCGGGCAGCTCGCAAAGTTACAACTCGGCCGACGAAGCCGGCCGCACTTACTTTAGCGAGTTGGCCCCGGTCTATGACGAAATACGCAAAAATTTTTACGGTGAAACCCTGCGGGAAATGCTGATCGCCCGTTTCCCGCCCCAGCCCGATTTTGAGGTTGCGGACATCGGCGCCGGTACCGGTTATCTGGCCAAAAGCCTGGCGCTAAAGGCCAAAAAAGTGTGGGCGGTCGACGCCTCCCCCGCCATGTTGGCGGTAGCCCGGAAAGAATTTGCCGCCGCCGGCATCACCAACACCGAGTTTTGTGAAGGCGACGCCCTTGACCTGCCCTTGCCCGATCAGTCGCAAAACATGGTTTTTGCTAATTTACTGCTCCACCATATTTCCGAACCCGCAGTCGCGGTCAATGAAATGTACCGGATTCTTAAACCCGGCGGCGAAATAGTAATTACCGATGTCAAGAGTCATAATTATACCTGGACAAAGACAGAAAAATCCGATTTGCATCTCGGCTTCGAACCGGCCGAAATTAAAAAATGGTTGACGCAGGCCGGCTTTACTAAAATTGCCGTCGGCGATCTTGGTTGTTCCTGCCGGACCTCCAATCGGACGGGGACAATCGTTACAATACCAATGTTTCAAGCCAACGCCATCAAATGAGAAATGAGAAGTAAGAAATGAGATGCGGATTCGATGATGCCTCTTTCCGATACTGTAAGGACGGGCCCTTGTGTCCGCCCGGCCGAAACCGAAACGCGTTTCGGCGGCCACGAACAACGAAAGGACTGATAATACCATGGGAATGACTATTACTGAAAAAATCCTGGCGGCGCACGCCGGCAAGTCCACGGTGGCGCCGGGTGAATTGATCAGCGCCCGGGTGGACCTGGTCTTAGGTAATGACATCACCGCGCCGATGGCGATCAAGGAGTTTCGTAAAATCGGCGTCGCCAAGGTGTTTGACAAGGAACGAATCGCTTTGGTCCCGGATCACTTTACTCCCAACAAAGATATTAAATCGGCCGAGCAGGCCAAAATCTTACGGGAGTTCGCCCGGGAATTCGGGATCACCAATTATTTTGAAATCGGCGCTATGGGGGTCGAGCACTGCCTGCTTCCGGAGCGCGGCCTGATCGCCCCCGGAGAACTCGTCATCGGCGCCGATTCGCATACCTGTACGTATGGGGCTTTAGGCGCTTTCGCCACCGGCGTCGGCAGTACCGACATGGCGGCGGGCATGGCGTCCGGCGCAGCCTGGTTTAAGGTGCCGGAAAGCGTCAAATTTATCTTCCACGGCAAACTGCCCCGGTGGGTCGGGGGCAAGGACCTGATTCTCTATCTTATCGGCCAAATCGGCGTTGACGGCGCTTTGTACCGGGCAATGGAATTTACCGGTGAAACCATTGCCGCCTTATCAATGGAAGGCCGTTTGACCATGGCCAATATGGCCGTTGAGGCCGGTGGCAAAAACGGGATTTTCCCGGTAGACTCAAAAACCCTGGAATATGTAAACGCTCGCGTCAAACGCCCCTTTACCGTCTATCACAGCGACCCGGACGCCCAATACTGTAAAGTATACGAATGGGATGTCAGCAAACTCGAACCACAAGTAGCCTTTCCCCATTTGCCGGAGAACGCCCGCCCCCTGTCCGCGTGTGACAATGTCCCGATAGATCAGGCAATCATCGGTTCCTGTACCAACGGCCGGATCGAGGACTTACGTGAAGCGGCGGCCGTTCTTAAGGGCCGCAAAGTAAATTCAAATGTCCGGTTGATTATTATTCCGGGAACACCAGCTATTTGGCGCCAAGCCATGCGCGAAGGCCTCTTTGACATCTTCATGGACGCCGGAGCCGCCATCTCCACTCCCACTTGTGGTCCCTGCTTAGGCGGTCATATGGGCATTTTAGCCAAAGGCGAACGGGCGGTAGCCACCACCAACCGGAACTTTGTCGGCCGCATGGGCCACCCGGAAAGCGAGGTCTATTTGGCAGGTCCGGCAATCGCCGCCGCCTCCGCCATTGCCGGCCACATTGCCGGACCGGAGGAGGTTGGGGTGAATTCATGAAAGGAGCTAGATTGATATGAGTAAAATTACTGGTAAAGCTTGGCGTTTCGGCAATGATACCGATACGGATTTGATTATCCCGGCCCGATATTTAAATACCAGCGACCCGGCGGAACTGGCCGCCCATTGTATGGAAGACGCCGATCCCGGTTTTGCCGCCAAGGTGCAAGCCGGGGAGATTATCGCCGCCGGTAAAAACTTCGGTTGCGGCAGTTCCCGGGAGCATGCCCCGGTTGCGATTAAAGCCGCGGGAGTCGCGTGCGTGATTGCGGTCTCATTCGCCCGGATTTTCTACCGGAACGCGCTCAATATCGGCCTGCCGATTCTGGAGTCGCCTGAAGCCGGCCAAAAGATCGGCCCCGGCGACCAAATCGAAGTTGATCTGAATAACGGTAAAATCACTAACTTAACCAAAAACGAAACCTATCAGGCCGCCCCCTTCCCCCCGTTTATGCAGGAATTAATCCGGGCCGGGGGATTGATCGAGTATGTGAAACAATAGGAGGTCAATTTATGAATAAAATCGCAGTCCTGGCCGGCGACG
>JASFQO010000444.1:0-3262 GCA_050115405.1 Bacillota bacterium | reverse complement strand
GACTATGGAATGGCCAGTCCGGCAATGAAAAGGGGTGAGGCTGATTCGACGACTGATTATTAATGCCGATGATTTTGGATTACACGAAAGTATTAATAAGGGGATTATTGAGGCGTACCGTGATGGTTGTGTAACCAGTACATTAGAGCGCCTGAAAATGCGTTATTTATCGCTTTTCTAAAGGCTTGGGGCGCTGTTCCGACTACTATTCCCGCGTCAGATACATATACCGCTTTGACAACCGGGACGGTTGACGGACAAGAAAACCCTTTTGACAGCATCTGGGATTGGAAGTTTCTATGAACAAACAAAATATTGCGCTTTGACAGCTCACATGCGAACACTTGTGATGATGGTGATTAACGATAAATGCTGGAAAAGTTTAACGGCAAAACAAAAGAAAATCCTTACCAACGCAGCGGCAAAAAATGCTGAAAAGGGTTTTAAAGATGTCGTAACAAATGAAGCGGAATACTACAATAATTTAGTGAAAGTAGGAATGAAATTTACCAGGCCTGATTTGGCTCCTTTTAGAGAAAAGGTCAAAACGGTGTGGACCAGATTTGGGGATAAAACACTTATTAAAAAGATACAAGCGATTAAGTGAGGTAGTTTAGTACTTTAAACGAATAAGGCGCTACTTCACTCCTTAAAGATGGAAGTAGCGCCCTTTCCATGTTCGCCGTTTGTTATTATTATTTAAAAAGCTTTTTCAAAAATATTACCCGTATTTTCAAGAAAGATTAAACAGTGTTAAGTGTCTTTGAAATGAAAAGCAAGGAGTGATGGATTTGGTTATTTTTTTGTTGTTTGTAATATTACTTTTTCTCGGTATCCCGATTGTATACGCGCTTTGGTGCCGGGAATCGCCGCTTGTGTCTTTTATCCGGACATCCCGATCCAACTGATGGGCACACGATTGGCAAATTCATTTCTCTCCTCAAGCTTGCTGCGGGAAGATTCGCTCCAAGTAGTGGAGGAATGCATCAAGTACCTCAAAGGGCTGGACAAAGTATTAAATCGGGTTGGGATCACCAATATTGAAAAGGCCTTGCAAGACGGAGACGCCGTAGGGGCATTGGGGCGGATCAGACAGGCGATCATGCCGGATTGAGATGTGCGAAACCATACTTACGTGAGGAGAGTCGTAGTTGTGTTTGTGAACGCAGTGCAAACACGGAAGTTAATAATGAAAGTGGGTTGCGTGTTATGAAAAAGCAAAATCTGGATTTAAAAAACGAGCGGATCAGGACGGCCTTTGCCGAATTGAAAGCGAACCACCCGGAACGGTTGCAGCGGCGCTTGAATTTTTCCTGGAGCAACTGGGGTTTTGGAATTGAATCATTAACCGATACGGCGGCCAGGTTAGCTAAAGCGGGCATTAAATACATTGAATTGCATGGTAATCATTACGGTCCCGATTTGGGTTATAAGGTTGATGAGACTGTTAAAATCTTAGCTGACCATGATTTGAAAGTTAGCGGGGTTTGCGGCATGTTTTCGGTGAATAACGATCTTTCCAGCAATAACCCTATCCAAAGGCAGGCCGCGATTGATTACTTGAAGCGGGAAATTGAGTTTACCGCTTTAGTTGGCGGCAGTTATTTACTGGTGGTGCCGGGCGCTTGCGGCCGTCCCGAGGCCTATGATCACACCGAGTTTGAAAGAAGCGTCGCAACACTGCGCCTGGTGGCTGAGCTATTTCTAAAATATCATATCAAGGCGGCCATTGAACCGATTCGCTCGGCGGAAGTCAGTTTCATCCATACGATAGCGGAGGCGAAGCAGTATCTCCAAAGTGTCAATCATCCGGGTATCGGCTATATTAACGGGGATGTCTACCATATGCAGACTGAGGAGGAACATATCGGGGAGGCTATCCTGGCGGCCGGCGATCAACTGGTGAACCTTCATATGGCGGACAGTAACCGCCGGGCTTTGGGGGAAGGTTCTTTGGATCTGGATACGATTATCATGGCGCTTTATTTGATTGGCTATAATGCGTCGGACCGGTTTGTGACTCCGGAACCGTTAGGACCGGGAGGCGCGCCTTATCCGGCCATGTATGGCAAGCCGGATCAAGCAACGCTCGACCGGATGGTACAGCAGACAGGCGCCTACTTCCGGGAACGCGAGGCGAGTCTTTTAGAAAATGATAAATCCGGTTAAAATATTGTCAAAACCATCAAATTTATGATAATATGAGACATTGACATAATCAGGATAGCTATATTGTTTTTGGATTTAGTGGGTTATCATAGGAAGAATTGAGAAGGTTAAAACAATAATTAAAAATAAGGAGGAAATATATCAATGTACAAAGTAAAAGTCCAAGAATTAACTTTGGAAAGTTTTCAGAAATTCGGTTCATACGCCAAGATGCTAAATCCCGATACCGTTAAGATCGGGGCGGCGCCGGTGGAATTTTTTAGAGATATGATCTCGTTAAATTTAGGCCAGAATACTGAGGTGGCCTTTTCAACCTGCCGGGTCACTAAGAGGCCTTTGGTAGTCCAGGATTTGGAGATTCATACTTTTTGCCAGGAGGGAATCTTACCGCTGGACGGTGAGGTTTTGATCACTTTGGCTCCAGCTACGGCCAATGGAGATCTGCCCTGGAATCGGATTGAGGTTTTCCGTGTCCCCCAGGGAACTATGGTCACGCTGCGGCCGGGTGTCTGGCATTGCGGTCCGTACGCTTGGCAGGCTGACTTGGTTAATGTTTTAATAGCTCTTCCGGAAAGGGTCTATGCGAATGACTGCAAGGTGTTTGCAATTCCTGAGGATGAGCGAAGTGAGATCGAAGGCTGACCGCTAATTCGCTAAGGGTTCGCCCTTCTCTCGCCATAATGTTTGACGAAAGGCTCTCAATTATCGAGAGACTTTTAAATTTTAACCACTGCCGGCGGATTCCAGTTGTCTATTGATTCATGTGTTGGCCATGGTGTTATCACATCTAAGCTTAGTTATCACATGGGTGTACGACATAAAAGTAGGTAAATCTAAGCACTTGACTCCCGATCCCGGTAGTGATAGAATCATTCAAGATTGGTACTTTTGTGATAAAGGAAGCGCAGGATGTTAGTAGCCAAAGGCTGGAAAGATTATGAACTGATTGACGCCGGCGACGGGGAACGGTTGGAACGGTGGGGCCGTTTTATCTTGCGTCGCCCCGATCCTCAGGCGTTATGGCCGAAGACCGCGGCTTCGGAAGTCTGGAAAGCGGTCCACGGTCATTATCACCGAAGCAGTACCGGCGGCG
>JASFQO010000443.1:0-3264 GCA_050115405.1 Bacillota bacterium | reverse complement strand
TTATTACTATATGCCGGCCATATTGACAATAATCCGGAATGGTCCTCACCCAGCCACAAACATGACGAACTTTGTGAGATCATCTACATTAGTGAGGGCGAGGGAGATTTTGTGATCAATAATCATCCTTATCGGACCAAAAAAGACGATATCATCGTCTATAACCCGGGTATAGTACATAAAGAAAAATCAAATCCCCAAAAACCTTTAAAAATATTTTTTTGCGGAATCGGAAATTTGTCCATTGAAGGCATTGAAGGGCTGACGGACGGTTCATTAATTCCCAGTCTTGTTGCTCCGATAATTCATGCCGACAAATACTCTTATAAAGTAAATAATTATATTTCAAACATCTTTGATGAGTACTCCTCCCAAGGACGGGGGTCTAAAATTATTTGTCAGTATTTACTAATATTGTTGATAATTTTTATTCTCAGAATTACCACCGCGCCAGAAAATTTAACAGCCTCTGATCCTAATTCACTTGGTTATCAGATCAAGGAGTATATCGACGAGAATTACACCTGTGACATTTCCCTCAATGATATTGCAAACCATTTCTATTTAAGCGCCTACTATATTTCGCATATTTTTAAAAAAGAAATC
Source organism: Bacillota bacterium (assembly GCA_050115405.1). Classification (GTDB taxonomy): domain Bacteria; phylum Bacillota; class UBA4882; order UBA8346; family UBA8346; genus DATCLA01. The sequence goes on along the minus strand of JASFQO010000443.1, from coordinate 2,658 downwards.
GGTTTATCTACTATTAATTATTTAATCTCACGTAGAATTAACGAGGCCAAGAAATTATTGTTAACAACCAACGCCACTATTGAAGAAATATCCAGTAAAGTCGGTTATGAAAACTGCAACTATTTTTCCATGCTCTTTAAAAAAATTACTAAAACTTCTCCGGGGAGATTTCGACAGGAAAATAGGGAAGTCATCATTTAAATTAGTATTTGGAATTTTGTTTTCATCAGTCCGAAACATCATATGTAATTCACTCCGCGGCGCAGGATAACCCTCTCCCCCCTGCGTCGCCAAAGCAGCACGGTTCCGAACAGGATTACCGCAGCAAGCGCTATAACGCCGTTAAGAATAAAAACAGCCTGCATATTTACAAAATCGCTCAGCCGGCCGCCCACCAAGCCAAAACATTCTGCCGATATTTCGTTTTAAAACGAACCCGGCCGCGACTGACATGAAGGCATAGCCCAGCGTTCCGGCGAGCCGGATGACGCCGTAACGAACCTTCGTGTACTGGGTATACTCTTTTTTTGATAGATTTTCATTATTACATCAAACTTTACATGGATTCCGGCGCAGTCAATGAAGCCAAAAAATTTACCAGTTTCTCCAAAGTAGCCGCGCTAATATAATGCTCGATATTGCACGCGTCTTTCTCGGCGACTTGCTCCTCAACTCCCAAAACTTGATCAAAAAAACATTTTAAAAGCCGATGCCGTTCATCTACTTCTTGAGCCCGTTTGATCCCCAATTCGGTCAATTCCAAAGGGCCATAACGCTCATGGGTGATCAGTTTCTTTTCCATCAGTTTAATAACGGCCTGATTGACGCTGGATTTTGCCACATGAAGTTTATCCGCCAAATCAGTAACCCGGATAATGTCATTCTCGGCTTTTAAATGCAAGATCGCCTCAAGGTAATCTTCCAGCGACGGAGAGATTTGATTGTCCATAAAACACCATCCTTACTATTATTAATTTAGCCTAACTTTCAATTCGGCAATTATGGGCATATGCTATTATATTTACAATAATATAATTATGGGCATATGTCAATAATTCTTTTAGTAGGTCACTGCAATCATATTGAATGCCATCCTAGTTTTGTACCGGATAATTTCCTTAAAGTAGACCCATTGTACCATGCTTTTTTAAACTCAATTTAAATTGCTAAAAGCTAATGATTAAAAACCAAGCCGGCGCTCTGTGTCTAAGTCTCTCCTATTAATAATGACATTTACCATTGTACATGGATTTGGGCAATTTTACAATTTTAAAAAAGCGGAGATTATTGATCTCCGCTTTTTTCCCGCAGTTGATTAATTCTTCCCAACCACCAATTCCAGTTTTGCTTCAGCAACAAGATATGAGACAATTCCTTGATAATAACCGGTTAATGCCTGATCTAACGCCAATTGGTCATCCATCAAATCCATGGTGGTCGCCATCCCGTTATCCACTTTGATCGCGGTCATACGCAACGATTCTTTAGCCAAGTCGATACTGCCCTGATTGGCCCGGGTATTTTCAATGCTCACCTCCAGGTTCTGCAGCGACTGCTGGGCATCGAAACGAATTTGGTCCCGGAGATCGGCTTCTTGAATAGCGGTCACTTCTGCTTCTCCTTTGGCCTGTTCAATTTTCGCCTGAACTTTACGGTCGTAGATCTTACCTCCGATCGAAAAGGTGAGGCTCCAAGCATCATACCAATCATTCAGAGAAATATCTTTATTACTCCCCCCATAACCGACTTGCAGCGCCACATTGGGTTTGAAACTCGCTGCTTCCATTGCGGTAAGTATCTTCTTCATCTCTGCCATCTGTTGTAATTGGCGTAATTCCGGCCGATTTTGATAGGCTTCATCCAACACCTCCTCAAGCGCCCGATTAACGGCTTCGGGCATTTCAAGTTCAGCCGCGTTATACCGGACATCATAGGATTTATCTTGAGGATACTCCATAATGGTCGCCAGTTTTAATTTGGCTAAAACGACTTGGTTTTTAGCGTTGATTACCTTTGGTTTTAGGGTATCCCGTTGCACTTTGGCCCGGAGTACCTCCAGTTTTGAAGCGGTTTCGTTTTTATAACGGGCTGCAACCCGAGTAACATGGCGGTCCATGTTCTGATAAGAGGCCTGCTGTACTTGGGCTATTTGTTCCGCCAACCACAGATTATAATAAGCCTGTTTTACCTCAAATGCCAGTTGTTGCCGGGCTTTGCGAAGTTCTTCCCGAGCCGAGTTCAACCGTATCCGGGTTAATTTGAGGTTATCTTGTAAGATCCCCCCGGTATACAAAGGTAGGGAAGCAACTACCCCGGCAGTCAATTCGGTTTTCTCATAAGCCGGTCCCACCTCATATTGGGCTACATTGGATTGATCGCGCTCCACTTGATAGTTAACAACGGGCCAAAAGCCGGCCTTAGCTTCTTGCGCCGCTGCTTCGGCAATAGCTACTTTCTTTTCTTTCTCTTGAATTTGTTTATTGTTTTGAAAGGCAAAATCCAAACATTGCGGTAACGATAATATTTCTGATTTCGTTATCGTTTGGGAATTTTCGCCTGCCCAAACCGGAATTGACAGTGATAGCAATGCTATCACGAAAACACCGCATATTTTTTTGTAGACCATTTAATCAACCTCCGCCTCACTTTCCTCACAGA
>JASFQO010000442.1:0-3265 GCA_050115405.1 Bacillota bacterium | reverse complement strand
GGTGTCTTCATCGTAACGTTTTTTGATTTCTTTCGCGGGAATACCGCCGACGACCGCGTACGGAGGAACATCCTTCGTTACAACGGCTCTTGTCCCTATAATCGCCCCGTCGCCGATATGAACGCCGGATAAGATCACCGCTTCATAGCCCTATCCAAACGTCATTTTCGATGACGATATCGCCTTTGTTATCCCATGCGGACGCAACCTGCTTTTTGTCCAAGCCCCATTCCTCAAAGAATATTGGGAATGGATAAGTGGAAAGTGATCTAAGCGTGTGATTTGCGCTGGTGAAAATGAACCTGGCTCCGCAGGCGATAGAACAGAACCTGCCGATAATCAGCCGGTCGTGCATTGGCACCATGTGTCCGTATCCAACCTAATATCAAACATCATAAAACCTCGATTCTCAATTTTTATGAGACGTGGTTTAAGCCAAATGAAAAAAGCACACCAAGATAGCGCGCTAATGCAACAAGGCATTTTCACACAGCTTTTCCACGATCACCACTATTCAAGCGCACAACAAATAAAGGCTATCCGGCTCATCCTGCGGCATCACCCGTTCATCATGCTTCGGTGCAGGTTCTGACGCCGGAGCCGGTTTTACCCCAAAAAAGCAGGCAAAAAGATAGTTTTGACGGAAAAAGAAAAGGCCGAACAAAAAAAAATCCACCCCAGCCTTGAGATGTGATAAAAAAACCGGAGTTCTGAGGTGAGTCATAAAAGTCACAGCAAAAACCCACAGCAATAGATTAAAAAAGGGCTTGTAGAAAACATCTACAAACCCTTATCATTTCTATTGGCGCGCCTGGTAGGGATCGAACCTACGACAAACGGCTTAGAAGGCCGTTGCTCTATCCACTGAGCCACAGGCGCATTCACATATTGTTATTATAGCATAGCCCCGGTTACCCCAAACAAAATGGAGCGGGAAACGGGGTTCGAACCCGCGACATTCAGCTTGGAAGGCTGACGCTCTACCAACTGAGCTACTCCCGCCCGGTGCAAAGTCTATTTTACCATCACCGCAGCCGATCGTCAAGGAAAAACTACAATTTTCGCTTAGATATTTTTGGATTGCCCCCAGCTCTTCCTTCAAGCACAGATAAAAAATCCTGCTCCGTTGCTAACACCGCGCCGTGATCCCGCAGCAACGCGGCGGTCACCCCGTCGCCGGGACACAATTGGCGGCTAAAGCTGCCGTCATAGATCCGCCCGACGCCGCAAGACGGGCTATTAGCCTTGAAAACGACCAACTCCGGCCGGCGTTCCCGGTAAAGTTCCAAGGCTTGGCGCGCTCCGGCGCAAAATTGCGGCGTATAATCATCCCCCTGCCGATTGCGGACCTGGGCCATTCCGGCCAACACCCGGGCCCCGTCCCCGTTTTCAATCTCGGCCGGCAAGCGCGGAATGGGCAACCCCCCCAAACATTCCGGACATACCGGGATCAGCTCAAACTCTTCCCGGTCCAATCCGGTAACTTCCGGATGAAGCTTGGCAGTCCCATCATAGCGACATCTACTCCCCAACAGACAAGCGCTGACCATTATTCTCCGTTTTGTCATGAATAAACCCACTTTCAAAAGCAATACAACTATGTGGCGGGTTAGCCCCGCCAATAGTTTGCAAACTGTTAAAACAATAATTCAATTCAAGAACCGTCCCTGAATTTCCTGCAGCAGGGTCCGCAATTTGGCCGGATTGGCGATCCCGGATAAAATGTAGCGGGACGGCGCCTGATGCTGAAAATCAAGTGTGACGTCGCCAATGCCCAAAAACTTGCTCAGCCAGGATTGTTTGACCGTGACTTTTTTGAGCGTCGTCAAATCATACTCAAATAAACGCCCGTTCGGCTCTACACATACTAAAAACCGTTCCGAAAGCTGATACTGGTAAGGTAAAGGGATTCCGTACCAACTTTGCTGTCCTTGCATTAAAATTGGTAAATTATCCTGGAGCGGCGCCACCGGTTCTAGCAACACATCCTTTGCTACCGGTACTTTTTCGGCCGCGCTGTCGGGCGCTGTTTCACCAACCTTCGCCGGTTCCGCTACTTCAGCTTGAATATTGTCGGCCATTATAGCGGGAATATCCGTCATCGCAACGTTTTCGTCCATTATCGCTCCATCGGAATCACCCTGAACTTCTTCCCAATCAAAATGCTCCGTCTGTTTTACGTTTTTTTCCATCAACTTCGCGGCAGTCTCCATCTCGAAAAGCAGGTCGGTTTCGGACTGCCGCATTTCAGTCCAGCCCGTTTCCAGATCCCGCAGTTCCGCCTCAGGCAATCTCCCGGTGAAGTCGGTTGTCTCAGACTCCGGCGTTTCCAGAGTATCTTGAGCCTCTTGAGTTTCCTGCGTCCCCGACGCCGGCTTGACTTCCGCTTGATAAGAATAAGCATTCCCGGTCACTTTTAGTGTTTCCGAATCACTACTAGGAAAATTCGACCGGGCATTCCCTTTTACGGCAAATTCCGGGTTGATGGCGTGCAACTCTGCTCCCTGTTCTTTGAACAACAGTTCTTCCTTTTGGGTCGCCCGGGAGGGTTCTTCATATTTAAAATGATAACCTTCCAAATCCCGTTCGACCGCTTTCGGCTTAATAATTCCTTTCCCCAGATGAATCTCATCAGTGAAGTTGATAACTTCCGATTGCAAACGTCGCTCAGCGGTTAATTCCTCCGGACATGGCCGCACTTGTTCATTTTCGCTTTCGGCCCTGGTTTCTTTCTCGGGTTCCTTTGGCGGCGGTATTACCGTTGCCCGGGAGTGAGCCCCCTTCTTTTTACCGCGGTTTTTCGCCTTCTTTTTGCTGGGACGAATCTCCTTTGTCACATCCGGCAGTTTATCGCCCCCGTCCAACAGGCACCCGCAACTCTTGCAAACTTGGTCGCCTTCTTGATAGCAACTGCCGCATCCGGAACAATAAGGCATTTTTGCTCACCTCTTTAAAATTGAACCAAAAAACTCGGACTAAAGTTCAATCTATCCTTACTTTGAGAAAAAAACAAAATAATTCCTGTGGATTAGTATACATTAGGCCTTTTGGAGGCAAACTTCAATTTCAATATTCAATTCATTTTAAATATATTGTCAACTGTCGGATTTATTCCATAAAATGATCATTTATTTAATCCGCTGGATTCATGTATTATATAGTTAAAGGGATCCGGAGAGCCAAACAACAAAAAAGCCAAGGTATAAGTTTCCTTCCAATTCCTTGGCACTTGAAGAAAGTGACAGGAGTGATGCTTTTATGCTTT
>JASFQO010000441.1:0-3270 GCA_050115405.1 Bacillota bacterium | reverse complement strand
ACCGGAAAGATACGGGGAAGATTCTTTTGGAAGGAGCCGAAATTAACCCCCGTTCGACCAAAGAAGCCCAACAATTGGGAGTTAGTACCGTTTATCAGGAAATTAACTTGATTCCTTATCTTTCGGTCGCCGAAAACATTAGTTTGGGAAGGCAGCCGGCGCGGTTCGGCCAGATTGATTGGAAAGAGATGAATCACCGCGCCGAACTGGCGCTGGAACGCTTGCGTTTGAAATTGGATGTTACCCAACAGTTGTCCGCGTATTCGATCGCCATTCAACAAATGGTGGCCATTGCCAGGGCGGTCGATATTTCCGCCCGGTTATTGATTTTGGATGAACCGACTTCGAGTCTGGATGAACAGGAAGTCGCGCAATTGTTCGCAGTAATCCGGAAGTTGAAAGCCGACGGCTTAGGGATTATTTTTATTACCCATTTTTTGGATCAAGTTTATGAAATTTCCGACCGGATCACCGTGCTTCGTAACGGTGAACTCATTGGCGTCTATGAAACGGCGGCTTTGCCGAAATTGGATTTAATCGCCGCGATGGTGGGTAAAGAATTGGCCAATTTGGAGAGCGCTTTCAAGCGGAAGACGGTAACCTCCAAAAAAGAACGCCAAGAAGCCTTTTTAAAAATTAAAGGGATGTCCCGACGCAATTCCATTGAGACCTTTGATATCGAATTTTCCCGGGGTGAGGTAGTCGGCTTAGCCGGTTTACTGGGCTCGGGCCGGACGGAGATGGCCCGCCTGATTTTTGGAATTGACCGCGCCGATCAAGGCCGGACCAGTCTGGACGGTGACGCCGTGCAAATCCGCTCTCCCCGTCAGGCCTTGGAGTTTAACTTCGGTTATTGCCCCGAAGACCGTAAAACGGAAGGGATTATTCCCGATCTGACCATCCGGGAAAACATTATCCTCGCCTTGCAGGCCAAACGCGGCTGGTGGAAATGTTTTTCCCGCAAAACGCAAGTGGAAATTGCCGAACGTTACATTCGCGAGCTGGGGATTACTACTCCCGGTACCGAGCAGGCCGTCAAAAACTTAAGCGGGGGCAACCAGCAAAAAGTGATTCTGGCCCGGTGGTTGGCCGCTGATCCGCGCTTTTTAATTTTGGATGAACCGACCCGGGGGATTGACATCAGCGCGAAGACGGAGATTCAAAAATTGATTTTACAGCTTTGTCAGGCAGGAATGGCGATTCTTTTCATCTCTTCGGAGTTGGAAGAGGTAGTGCGTTGCAGTCACCGGGTAGTCGTCTTGCGGGACCGTCGCAAAATTGAAGAGTTACAGGATGATCAGGTGAATGAGCGGACTATCATCCATACCATTGCGGAAGGGGGCCGGGAATAATGACGAGTTTGAAAAAGCTAATTGCCCAGCCGACATTTAACAAGTTAATTTGGCCGGTTATTGCCTTGATGATGATCTTGTTGTACAATCTTTTCTTTACACCGCATTTCTTTCAGATCGGTTTGAAAAACGGGCATTTAACCGGAAGTTTAATCGACATTTTAAACCGCGCCGCCCCGGTCCTCATTATCGCCATTGGGATGACCCTGGTGATAGCCACCGCGGGGATTGACCTTTCGGTGGGCGCGATAGTGGCGATTTCCGGTTCCATCGCCGCCTTAATGATTCGTCCGGGCTATTTACACGGGGACCTTTCTTATCCGCCGCCCCCGTCCATTGTCTGGCTGGTACTGGCGCCACTGGCGGCAAGCGCGGTAGCGGGACTATGGAATGGCTTTTTAGTAAGTTTTCTCAAAATTCCGGCGATGGTCGGGACCTTGATTTTAATGGTGGCCGGCCGGGGGATTGCGCAACTGATTACCAAAGGACAGATCATCACCTTTCATGCGCCGCAATTTGAATTTATCGGCACCGGGTTTCTTTTGGGATTGCCGTTTCCGGTCATTCTCACTGCCATATTGCTCAGCATCACCTATCTGTTTACCCGGAAGACGGCGATTGGTCTGTTTATTGAGGCGGTGGGTGACAATCCCAAGGCCAGCCGCTTTGCGGGAATCAACGCAATGATGATTCAATGGTTTGTTTATGTCTTTTGCGGCATCTGCGCCGGAATCGCCGGATTCATTGTAGCCGCCGATATTAGGGGCGCCGACGGCAATAATGCCGGTTTGAATATGGAGACGGGCGCTATTTTGGCGGTCATTATCGGGGGGACCTCGATGAACGGGGGACGGGCCTATCTGGCGGGAACGGTGGTTGGCGCTTTAGTGATGCAGGCCTTGAAGACTACCATTTTAACCCGGGGGGTGCCGCCCCAATATGTCATGGTGGTTGAATCCATCGTGGTGGTGTTGGTCTGTCTTTTGCAGTCGCCGTTATTTCGGTTGAAATTGATGAATGTTTTCCATAAAGCGGGGAGGGTAGCGACATGAAGTTTCCCATTAAACCCAAAAATATTCCGATCACGATCACCATCGGAGTGACAATTCTCCTTTATTTGGTGGTTGCCCTCAGGTTTCCGAACGTTTTATCGGTTAATGTCCTTTTAAACTTGTTATATGATAACTCCTTTCTGGGAATTTGCGCCGTAGGGATGACTTTTGTGATTTTAACCGGGGGGATCGACCTCTCGGTCGGCGGGGTAGTGGCTTGCGCCAGTGTGGCGATTGCGGTGCTGGTCCGTGACTGTCATCTGCATCCGGCTGTTGCGGCCGTGATTATGATGGCTTTTGGCGTAGTATACGGGAGCATTATCGGGTGTTTGGTCCATTTTTTCGATATTCCGCCCTTTATGGCGACTTTAGCGGGCTATTTCTTTGTTAGGGGCTTTTGTTTTGTGCTAAGTATCGATTCGATTCCCATTAACCATCCCTTCTTTTTAAGCCTCTCCAATATTGCCATTCCGATCGGCGATGGAAATCTGACTGTGCCCGGAATCATCTTTTTACTGGTATTATTCACGGGAATGTTTGTGGCGGGCCGGACCCGGTTCGGCCGGACGGTTTATGCGGTCGGCGGTAATCTGCAGTCCGCCAATCTGATGGGACTGGAAAGCGGTAAGACCATCATTGCGGTTTACGCGATCAGTGGTTTTTGTTCCACTTTGGCCGGAGCCGTCTATGCCTTATACACATTTTCCGGCAACGGCTGGGCGGCCAACTTGATGGAGCTGGACACGATCGCCTCGGTAGTGATGGGCGGGACGTTGCTGACCGGCGGTGTCGGCGGTGTCTTCGGCACGTTATTCGGAGTCCTGATTTACGGCATTATTCAGACCTATATCTCCTTTGACGGGACC